>NZ_CACZTX010000001.1:0-300000 GCF_902784195.1 uncultured Methanobrevibacter sp. | reverse complement strand
CTCCATCATTTAAGCTTAGGTTCTTGTTTGGAACAATCAAGTCAGGGTCCATTTCCATTTTTGTACCAATACCATTACATTCTGGACATGCCCCTTGAGGTGCATTGAATGAAAACATACGTGGAGTCAATTCCTGGAAACTTATGCCGCAGTCGGTACATGCAAAGTCTTCTGAATAGGTTTTTTCATATGTTGATTCATTTCCTTCATCATCCCTTTTATTAAACATGACAGTTACAAGACCTTCTGCAAAATTACAAGCGGTTTCTACAGAATCTGATAATCTTCTTTGGAAGTCAATTCCTTCCCTAATGACAAGCCTATCCACTACAAGCTCTATGTTATGCCTGAAGTTCTTTCCAAGTTCAATATCCTCATCAAGACCTCTAATTTCACCATCTACACGGACTCTAACAAAACCTTTTTTTCTAAAATCATCTAAAATATCCTTATGCTCACCTTTACGGTCCTTTACAACAGGAGCAAGCACATGTATCTTAGTTCTTTCTCCCTCTTCAATAATGGATTCTGTTATCTGTCCAATGGTTTGATGAGATATTTCCTTACCACAATTAGGACAATGAGGAATTCCTATTCTTGCAAACAATAAACGCAAATAATCATAAATTTCTGTAATGGTACCTACAGTTGACCTTGGATTTACCTTTGTAGTCTTTTGATCTATTGAAATTGCAGGGGATAATCCTTCGATATAATCCACTTCAGGCTTTTTCATTTGGCCTAAGAACTGTCTTGCATAAGCTGATAATGATTCAACATATCTACGCTGTCCTTCAGCATAAATGGTGTCGAATGCAAGTGTTGATTTACCTGAACCACTTAAACCTGTAACAACTACAAACTGGTCCCTTGGTATGGATAAATCAATGTTTTGGAGGTTATGCTCCCTTCCTCCCTTTAGTATAATGTTTTTTCTTTCGGTACTCATCTTCTCACCATTAGTTATAAGTAAATTAATTTTAGTTTAATATAATAATTGATTAAATGTTTTTAATTTTTATATAAAAATTTGTTATATTATATATAAATCTAAGCAGTAAGAGCTTTTGAAAACTAATAATTTAGTTTTTATTCATACAAACTAATATTAGTCCTAACTATTATATAAATATATGTTATATATGTATAAATTTGTAAAAAGTTAATAAAAAATATTTTAAAATAAATAAAAAAGTAAAAATAAGTATTTAATAAGAAATAGAGTAAAAATAAAATAAAAATAGAAAAAAAGTAGAAAAAAAGTAGAATAAATGTAGAAAAAAGTTGAATAAATGTAGAAAAAAGTTGAATAAAAAGATAAAAAAAGAAAATATGATAGATTAGCTATAATCTGCTAATCTTTTAATTCTCTTAAGCATGTCTGGGTGAGTGGACAATAATTCCATAATCTTATTGGAAGTGCCTACATTCACTTTAGAATCCCTTAAGACATTTAGCTCATCAGCACTGATTGTACCGTCTTTATCCAAGTCCAATTGAGCCAAGTTATTGAATTCATTTCTTGCATTTGAGATATCAGTTAAGAAAAATGCTTTAGTTCCTTCAATATCCTTAATTTCAGATTGTGGAACTCTTGCTGCACCATAAACCAATTTATATAATGCAGAAGCTAATTTTTCAGGCTTGCAACCTAATTCCACACTTCCTGCATCAGCATAATATTCTCTTATTCTTGAAATGAAAAGTACAATCAACTGTCCCAAGAAGTAAGCGATCAATGCTAAAATACCTAAAATAGGTCCGCCATTATCGTTGTCTCCACCACCTGAAAACATAAATGAGAACGCTAAATAGTAGCAAATAAGTGGAATTGCACTTACAACAGTTGTAATGGCCATATCATTATGTTTAATATGGGACATTTCATGACCTAAAACAGCTCTAAGCTCTTCCTCATCAAGTAAGCCAAGGATCCCTCTTGTAACACATACATGTCCGCTGCGTTTGGATCTGCCGTATGCAAAAGCATTAGGAACCATGGTATTAGATATTCCCACTTTAGGCTTAGGGATATTAGCTGCAGCAGCCAATTCAGATACCATTTGATGGAGTTGAGGAGCTTCAGCTTCACTTAATTGATGAACTCCCATTGAACTTTCTACAATCTTTGGGCCAAATAGATATTGCAAGAATAAAACAACTAGACCTGCAATTGCATAGAATCCATAAAAGCCCCCATATCCTAAGAAGTTACCGGCAAGCATGATTAAAACATACACTATACCAAACATAACCACCATGGCAAGCCATAATCTTAATTTGAGTTTCCAAGTTCCTTTCATATAAAAACCCCTTTATATTTTTATTTAAATAATCTTGATAATTTTATAATATTATTTTTTATAAATATTACTCTTTTAGTATTTAAATATATCCTTATCAAATATAAATTTTATAATTTTTTTAAGAAATAGATGAGCCTATAAATCATTATTAGAAGCTAAATAAAGTTGTTTGTCCTTTATCTAGTTTTTCCTCTTTTTTCTCTTCTTTAGATTTATCATCAGAAGATTTCTTTTTTCTTAATTTTGATTTAGGGCCATTGCTTAATGAGTATTCATTAGCTATTTCATCCAATTCATCATCATCAAAATCATCAAATATATCTATTACAGTATTGTTTTTATGGGAATCGATATCATCAACTTCCTCTTCAATGAAGTCTGATTCAATATTTTCCAATTCCTGAGGTGGGATCTCTCTAAAAATACCATCTTTAATGGTTTTTCTCCATTCCTCTTTTTCTTCTTCCCTCATTTCAGCTTTGACCTTTTCCATCTTATTTATTACAGATTTTGGAATCTTTTTCTTTCTGAAGAATTTGATCTCATCATCTTCAAGCTCTAAAAAGTCTGAAATTTCCCAAGCAACTTCATCATTTTCAAACATTATCTCAAAATATGGGAAAATGGTATATGCCACTTGAAGTGAAACATGCATCTTTTCTTCCATTTTAGAAGCTATTTGATCCCTTAAAGCTCTTTTACCACGGGTTCTTCCCATCATGGAAAATGCCATAGGGCTTACAACCTTGCTGAATTTACGATAGGTGTCCCTTTTGGATACTGATACTCCAACACCCATAAAGTCTGATGCATATTTCCAATAGCCATAATATTGGCTTGAACGGGTTCTTCCAAAGTATAGATCAGCTTGAGAAATCATTTCATAAGCCTTTTTGACTTCTAAATTGCTTTCATATTCCCTTGGAATATTCTCAGCAATATACTCCATAACCAATGTCGGATCCTCATTGTTTTCAAACATTGACCGCTTTACATGCTCTGGATTCTTGCTTTTCAATACCCTTGTTACAGTGTCAAATATAGTGCTTGTATTGTCCTTTTGGCTAGTTGAATCAAGAGCCTCTTCTGTGAGTTCCCCTCCATTTTCAACAAGTGCCTGTAAGGTATTTACTGCAGAACGCAAATCTCCACTGGATCTTTTGGATAATTTCATCAAAACATCCTTATCAACTGCAATCTCTTCATTCTTAAGAACTACATCACGTAAATATTTATTGATTGAAGGAGATTTGATCTTATCCATCTTGATAACTTGGGCATTTTTCTTTATAGTGGTTAATTTATTGCTATAAAAATCATTAGCCATCATTACAATAGGCTGTTTGCTTTCCTTAATGATTTTATTTAAAGCTTTAGTTCCACCCCTATCATTGGTTCCATGAATACCATCCACTTCGTCCATTATGATTAATTTACGATTATTTCCAAATAGTGAATAGGTATTTGCTGATTCTCCAATGGTTGTCATCAATAAATCATGTGAACGCTTGTCACTTGCATTGAGTTCTATATATTCGGAGAATTCATTTGCAATGATATGAGCGATTGTGGTTTTACCAGTTCCTGCTGGCCCTATAAGCAATAAAGGTGGTTGTGGTTCTCCATTTTTCCACTTTTCAACCCATTTTTGAATAATTGCTTTTTGCTTTACATTACCGACTACATCATTAAAGGTCTTTGGCCGGTATTTATCTGTCCATAACATAATTGTTACCTGAAATTAAAATATAATTCATAAAAATTACTATCAATATGAAAATCTTATAATTTTACTTTCATAGATTTTACTATTTTTCTATAAGATTTTCTATAAGAATTTAGCCAATAATGCCTCTAATTGAATTCTTGGATTAGCTCCTTCCCTAATTCTGAAATCTGTTTCAGCTATTGCTCCAATTAAATTCATATAGATATCTCCATCCATTTGTCCATTCATCACTCTGGAAGAGACATCCTGGTAAATCTGATTGACCATATCCTCTCCGCTTGTACCTTGCAAGATCATAACTTCCCTTAGGATTTCACGGGATTTCATAAAGTCTCCCATTAAAGCAGCATTGACCATTTTCTTAATTTCTTGTGGTTTCGCTTTAGATACAACTTCAAATACATGGTCTTCAGTTATTGAACCTGTAGATGCTGCAGATTGCAACATATTGACAGATTTACGCATATCCCCTTCTGCGAAATTGACTATTGTGGTTATTGCTTCATCCTCATATTGGCAGCCTTCCGCTTCTGCGATATATTTTAATCTATCTGCTATTTCTTCAGCTTTAATTGGGGTAAATCTGAATATAGCACATCTGGATTGGATAGGATCAATTATTTTGGAAGAATAGTTACAGGAAAGTATGAATGATGCGGTTTTGGTATACATTTCCATTTCACGTCTTAAAGCATGCTGTGCATCTTTAGTCATGTTGTCCACTTCATCAAGGAAGATAATCCTGAATGGAGCTCCAACAGGTTTTAAACGGCAGAAATTCTTAATGTTTGTTCTTACAGTTTCTATCCCTCTTGCATCTGAAGCATTCAATTCCAAGAAGTTTTGTCTCCAGTACTCGCCTAAAATTGATTTGACAAGTGCAAGAGCAGATGTTGTTTTTCCCACTCCTGCCGGACCGGTAAACATTAAGTTTGGCATGCTTCCTTCTTCTACATATTGCTTTAATCTGCTTACAATATGCTTTTGTCCAACAACATCATCTAAAGTTTGTGGTCTGTATTTTTCTACCCAAGGTCCTAACATATTATCACTTTATAATCATTAATTTCATTTATTTTTTAAATTAAACCGTTTTAAATCATTATTTAGACTTAAAATTTATATTTGGAAAATACTTAAAATATATTTTTTTATACTATATATAATATGATTTTCATATTTTTTAAAACTTATTATTTTTATAGTTACATATTTAATTTTCATAGATTTTAATAAAAAAATTTTAAATTAACTCATTATATAAACTTAAAAAAAATGAGTAATAAATTATCTAAAACTATTTAAAATAATTAAAAAATTTAATAAAAAAAAGAATAGAAACTATTTAAAATAATTAAAAAATTTAATAAAAAAAAGAATAGAGAATAAATATTCTCTAATTATTTAAAACATTAGATATCAACGGATTCAGGCAATTCTTCAGTGATTGAATACTCTAAAGTTGCTAAAGTGAAAAGCTTAAGCATCATTTTAGGGGAAAGGTCTTTTGCTCCAATTCCACTAATTCCCACATAATTAGGAACAGTATCCTTTTGATCCATCCAGCTATGGACTCTTTGAGCCATGCTTAAGTAATCTGCCTTGTCTATGGATTGGCTTAAGTCTTCGCCAGAAGGATTAGACGCCTTTTTAACATCTTCCACTTCAATTGAAGAATCCTTATTCTTATCAATGTTCAAGAGATATTCAGAGAAGATATAAATGCATTGGCCTTCATCATATTCATTTCCTTTATATTCAATAGTTGAGAAGGCATAATTCTTTTCGGAAACCATTTTAGCAAGATTAGGAACGTCTTGCATTTCAATTTCAATTAAGGAATCATCAGAAGCATCATCACTGTCATTTGAATCATCTGAACCATTATTTTCTGTATTATTTAATCCATCATCTGAATCATTAGTATCTGAATCTGTAGAAAATCCAGGAATTATAAAGGAATTTTCAGAATCCTCCTTGTCAGAATCAGATATAATGTTTTTATCAGATTTATTCTTATTTGCAGAATTATCTGATTTATTGACTTTTTCAGTAATGGTTTTTGATGAATTGTTCTTTGAACTGTTAGTTTGATTTTTAATCTTATTTACAGTTTTATTTATATCTTTACTGGTTTGATTGGTCTTGTTTTCAACCTTTTCAGTTAATGTTTTACTTTTATTAGTACCATTTTTTGTATCATTTGTTGTGTTATCATTCTGCATTTGCGCTTGAGTAGGATCATTATTTGCATTATCATTTAAGAATCCATTGTCATCTGTAGGAAGGATAGTACTGAAACCATCATCACCTCCAGAACCGCCATTATAATAGGCCATTCCGGTTACAGCTCCAATAGCCAATATGATAACTAAAGCACAGATTATAGGCACCTTATACATACTAAAGAATGATTTCTTAGTATTTTCTTCAATAACTTGCTTTCTAAATGTGTTTACTGGAGTTAAAACGGTTCCACATTCCTTACAGTATTTGGAATTGGAATCATTGGTTTTTCCACAAGTAGGGCAAATTCTTGATGAATTCAATTGGAAACCACAATTTCTACAGAATTTCTCTTCATCATCATTTACTGTATGACATTTTGGACAAATCATATTTTTCACCCCCGATAGGTTAAAAATATTTATGAATATCTGATTTATGAATATTTAATCAATATAACGAAATAAATTATTATATAAAATATTCATCACTATTATATTAGTTAACTAATATTTAAATATTTATATTAAATAAGAGAGAAAAATAAGAAAAAAGATTTAATAAATCTGATAGAATCTATTTGAAAAATAAATTAATAAATAATAAAAAAAGATTTAATAGATTGATAAAATCTATAAAAAAAATAAATAACAAATAATAAAAAAAGATTTAATAGATTGATAAAATCTATAAAAAAATAAATAACAAATAATAAAAAAAGATTTAATAGATTGATAAAATCTATAAAAAAAATAAATTAACTAATAAATAAAAAAATAAAAAAAGAGTTTAGGAAAGATTATTTCTTTAAAAAGTGATTAAGTTCCTCTTTGGATATTATACCTTTTTTGAATAAAGCATTAAAAATATCTTCAGAGGTAATGCATCTTAAATCATATTTCTCCAAATAATCCTTTATGGCATTAGGATTATTATAAGCTACAACTCCCTTGTTTTTAATTGCTATGGCAATGGAAGAAGCTTCTCCATCCCCTAAAATCTGATTCTTTTTGTCATTTTTAATTTCATAATATATATCAAATGTCTTTGTGTTATATGAAATTTCCTCAACTTTAACGAATTCCTTATCCACAAGTTCATTTAGTTTGTCTTTTATAAAATCAGGAATGCTCGGATTGTTTAAAGAATTAAAGACTTTATTGGAAATAACAATGTGACTGAATAATTCCTCCAATAAATCAGTTCTTTTTATCTTTAAAAAGTATAACAAGCAGTCTATATCATAAATTATTTTCATATTCACCCTCTTTACATATATTCATTAGTTTTCTTAAAAACTACAAAATCCCTTTACTAAACCTTCACATCTTAAAATCATTGATTTTAATTTAAAAACTAAACCTTTGCATATTAATTAAAAATTCTTTAAAAAATTAAAGAATTCCACCCCTATTAGAAAAATTTATAGGTTAGATCACTTCTAAAAGCATCCAATAGCAATTCATCACGTTTTCCAGGGCTTATCTTATTATCATTAAATGCCTTTTCGACTGATCTAATGTATTTACCTAATGAGAAATATTTTTCAGATTTAGTGGATGGAACATATAAAGTATCACTAAATCCATTGATTCTAGCATTATAACCAATTTGAACTGACCTAAGCTCCTTACACTCTTCAAGACTTATGAAATCATGTTCTCTAAGTCTGAATAGCATTGCATGATGGCTTATTTGGAAATATTGCTCAGCTCTTATGATTTCTTCTAAGGACCATTCTGTGAGATTGTTAACTTTTGCATATCTTTCCAAACCTTCATAAGTCATAATAAGGTAAGATGCAAAGATGTTTGCTTCTATTTCTGAATCATCATCATTTGAAGCTTCACAGATGATTAAATCTCTCTTATCCTCTTCAAAGAGCAAATGATATAACTCATGCGCTAAAGTAAATCTTTGTCTGCCTTTAGACATATTAGTATTAATGCAAATAAACATATCCTTAGAGGATTGTTCATTGGAATCTTTTAATTCCTTTAGCTCATTTACATCAATGCCATTTATATCCTTTATGCACATGCCGCTTGTATTGTCAGACATTGGATAAAAAAGAATGGTTAAATCAGGCAATTTAGATAGAACTATAGAGAACAAATCAATTGGACTGTAAGGATTCAAATCCCAGTCTCTCCTTAATTCCACTGCCAAGGAATTCAATTTGATCTTATCTCTCATCCTCATCACCATCATTCAATTCATTTAAAAATCGCATATTCATGATTATCTTATGCACTGAAGAAATGCAATCCAAATCCTGTTTAGCTGCATTCTTTGATCTGAATGAAAAATTGATTGAATTATATTCATCGCTTTTGCAAAGGATGTAGGAATCACTGCATCCATAAAGTGAACATAACTTATCAAGGAGAGATAAATTCAAATTACGATTACCAGATTCAATCTGAGACAATAAGGGCTGAGAAATCCCTAAATAACTTGCTAAATCAGATTGAGATAATCCTTTGGACTCTCTAAGTTCCTGTAATCTTTTACCTATCTTTTTCATAGAATCACTATAATATCTCTAATATTATTTTAGTAATAAAAATATATAAATATATCGATTAAAATATTACAAATAATTTTTTTTCATATAATTTTTAAAATAATTTTCTAATTTAAATATTATAAAATTTAATTAAATTTAAAAATATTTATAGAAAATTGATATTTTTAAGTAAAATTCAGTTAAAATGAATAATTTATAAAAATTAATATTTTTTTAATAAAAAAAATAAAAATAAATAAAAAATAAGAATTATTACAAAATAGAATATTTTTGATTTTTAACAAATAAATATTATTGCTAAATGGAACATTTAGATATTTTAAAAAATAATAAAATTAAATAAGTAAAATAACAAATTACTATATAAGCAAGAACAGGAGAAATAATATGGCAATTCCAGAAACCTATGATTTAGTTTTACCTTTACTTGAGATAATCAAAGACAAGGATGAATATAAAGTTCAGGAAGTTACAGAAGAAGTAATAGATTACATTGACATTTCTGATGAAGACAAGGAGATAACCTTACCAAATAACGAACCTGTAATAAATTCAAGAATCAGCACTGCAAACACTTACCTTAAAAAAGCTGAATTGATTGAATCCAATCGTTTTATGTACTTTAATATTACAGAAGAAGGTTTAAGATTATTGGATGAGAATCCAGATAAAATAACTGAAGAAGATTTAATGGAATACGATGGATTTAGAGAATATAAAAAGGTATTTATTCATGATGACACTAAAAATCTTGACATTAATGAATTGAATCCAACAGATGCCTTAAGAGAAAGCTTTAAAAAGCAAATGGAAAGTGTTCAAAAAGAGATTGAAGATGATATGAAAGAAGAGAATAAAAAGGCTCAGAATAAAAAATACTTCCAATCCAAGGAATATGATGATTCAAATAAGGTCTTTGGCATTAAGGCAGACAGAGAAAAGATAAAAGATAAGGAATATGATGATGAAGAATACTCAAAATGTCATCATAAAAAGCATAGACATAGCAAAGGTAAAGGAAAATGTCACCACAAGCATGACAAGGACAAATGCAGATGTCATAAGCATGGCCATGGCAAATGCAAATGCAAATGCCACCGTAAAAAAGTGGTTTTCAATATTGAATTCTCACCTGCAGAGGAATTATTGAACTATGCAGAACTCTTGGAAAAAGGCTATTTGACTAAAGAAGAGTTTGAAAAGAAAAAAGAAGAATTATTGAATATTGAATATAAAATTTAAGAAAAAAAATTTTAAAGATTGATTAGACCAATCAATCTTATTTACTATTTTTTATTGTATAATAATTTAATTTTTAATTAAAATAACTATTTTAAAGCATTTCACAGTAAATGTTTACCGCATTTTTAACCATTTCATCTTTGGATTTATTGTAAGCATCCTCTAAATAGAATGAAACTTCTGTTCCTTCATAGATGTAATCCTTATCATCCTTGAATTCATAGGTCTTGAAATAGTAAGATTTGCCATTTGCCTTAATGAATCCTGCTTTTCCATCAGGAAATACCTTGTCTATGACACCATATTGCCTTTCCTGACCAAAGTATTTCATGCTGATCCACATGTTTTCATATTCTTTATATAAAGATTTGAAGTCTGTATTTTCCAAATCAAGACCATAACTCTCTAATAAATCCTTTAATTCATCATCAATAGGCCATTCCTTAGCGTTTCTAATTACATAATACATGTATTTATTCATGATTGCCTCATCTTCAAAGCCTTTGATTTCCAAAATGTCTCCAACTAAAGAGAATAATTTAACTTTGTTTTCAAGCTTACCGTCACGAGCCAATATTCCTTTTGCAGCCCATTTCAATGATTCATCAAATTCCTCTTTGAAGAAGTAATTTTCAGCCATATCCCTTGATATATACCAATCCTGCTTGGTTTTGTAGATGTCCTTTAAAAAATCAATGGAATCATCATACTCTCCTAATTCCTTATAGGATTTAGCTATTCTTAATTTAAACCAAACGTCATTGTTGTTATTGAATTCAGGAATGGTAACCAATGCATCCTGACAATACTTGATTGTTTGATCGTATTTATCAATTTCAAGTAATGCTTTAGTGGTTTGAAGATAGTAATTTTCCTTATTGGAATTCATTGTCACCTCAGCATTTGGCTTGAATTGCTGATTGCTTAATTTTTTAGGGTCTAATTTAGATGCCCAACGCAATACATCCAAATATTTTTCATTTTCTGTATAGATCTTCATTAATCTTATTACAGATAAAGTGTATGGGCATGGTTTAGCTGCTTTAGATGAGTCCTTTTGACTAACAACACTAACTATCTTTTTAGCAGCCTCTTCGATTTCATCATTGAATTCATTATCCTTAACCTTTACAAAGTATAAATCCCAAGCATATTTATCCTTATCTCCTTGGCTTAATTCTCCATCAGCTTCCAATGCCAATTCATAATGCTCTAAGGATTCCTCATATTTCTTTACCTTATTGTATGCTCTTGCTTTTTCTAAATTAACTTCTACACTAGACATTGTTTTCCCCTTTTTATATGAATTATTATTGTCAATTTAATTTTTTTTATTGTAATATAAAAATACTATAAAATCCGTTTTATATAAATATTATTAATTTTTTCAAAAATAGTTAAAAAAAGAAAGTAATTATAAAGAATACTAAAAAAAGTTAAAAAAAGTAAAAAAATAGTTAAAAAAAGTTAAATAAAAAAGTAGAATAATGATTAAATTATTCTAATAATAGTTTAAGCAAATTGCAACCTACCAATTCACCTAATGCACCATCTTTAACGCTGTCTTCATCGTAGACCAAAACATCATCTGCTTCATCTTTTGATGAATATATAGCAATAGGGACTGGATCTCTTGTATGTGTACCAACATCAATTGGAGTTGGATGATCAGGCAATACTGCAATTTTAAAGTCCTTGTATTCGTTTTCTAAAACTTCAACTAATGGAGCAAGGATATACTTGTCAATGCTTTCAATGCCTTTAACCTTTTCTTCAAGGTTTTTAGCATGTCCTGCTTCATCAGGAGCTTCTATGTGAACAAATACAATATCATTGTCCTTAAGTGCATTTACAGCATATTCTCCTTTTGCATTGTAATCAGTATCAAAGAATGCAGTTGCTCCTGGAACATCTAAATTAGTGCAGCCGGAACATACACCTAAACCTTTAATCAAGTCTACACCAGTGATTACAGCTCCTTTAAGGCCATAGACATCTTCCATTTTAGGCATATCCGGCATAGTTCCTTGACCCCAGAACCAAACCATATTGCAAGGTTCCTTGCCTTCTTCAATTCTTTTTTGGTTTACTGGATGATTTTCCAATGCTTCTTGTGATTCAAGCATGATTGCTTTTACTTCATCTGCAAAGGAATCAAATTGAATCTTGTCTTCAATAGTTTCTCCAACAAAGTCATGTGGAGGAACCATATCCAATTTTGCTAACTTTTCAGCATTTTCCTTATCATTATATACAAATAAATGTCTGTAGCTTACTCCAGGATAGAATTTCCCCTTAAAATCAGGGTATTTATCATTAAAGTATTCATTTAAAGCTTCCATAAGCTCTGCAGCTTCCTCTGAGGAAATGTGTCCTGCATTTGAGCTTGCCATCAATCCATCCCTTTCGGTAATGGTATTGCAACGGAATACAACATCTCCTTCTTTTGTATCTACACCCATGCTTGCAGCTTCGAGAGGTCCACGACCAGTATAGTATTCCAATGGATCGTAACCGAAAATGCTCATATTAGCCACATCTGAGCCTGGAGGCAATGTTTCTGGCACATTTTGAATTAATCCTGTTTTTCCTTCTCTTGCTATTTTATCCAAAACGGGCTTATCAGCTATTTTAAGAGGAGTTTTTCCATCTATTTCCTCTATTGGATAATCACTTGCGCCATCTTCTATAACAATAACATATTTCATTATAAAACTCCTTTTCTTTTAACAATGTTATTAAATAAGTATAATCTGTAATCTAACTATCTAAATAAAATCTATAATAATCTAAAATCCAAATACTTTAAAGATTGAATTTAAAAAAAGTAAAATAGAACAAATAATTATTTGTTCTTAATAATATTGATTAAATCTGTAAGCATTGCAGAAGCGGTTTCTAAAGATCCTGCTCCTTTACCCATTACAGTAATGTCATCTGCCAAATCAGTGGTTACATTTGCCAAGTTCAAAGTTCCATCGATTGCAAATGGACTGTTTTTCTTAACAAGTCTTGGAGATACTTTCAATTGCTTTTCAGATACTTCTCCAATCAATTTGACATAGTAACCTTCTTCTTTTGCAAGTTCAATTGCATCTAAAGATACATCTGATATGCCTCTAACATCAACATCAGCATAAGTTGCATCGATTCCTAATACAGAATTAGCTAAAATAACCACTTTACATGCTGCATCAATACCTTCCACATCCTGTGTAGGGTCAGTTTCAGCAATACCTAATTGCTGTGCTTCTGCCAAGGTATTCTCATAGCTCATTCCTTCAGTGGTCATTCTTGATAAAATATAGTTGGTAGTACCGTTTAAGATACCTTTGATTGAGCTGATTCCACAGCTTGCAAGGGTTTCCTGACATAAGTTGATGATAGGCATAGCTCCACCAACAGATGCTTCAAACTTGAAGTCAACGCCTGCAGCTTCCTTAGCTTCAATCAATTTCTTATAGAACAATGCCAAATGTCCTTTGTTTGAGGTTACAACATCCTTTCCATCAGCAAATGCCTTTAAGGTCAATGATTTTGCAGGTTCTGCATCCTTGATGTTTGTTGGAGTTGCTTCAATCAAGACATCATAGTCAACTGCATCCAACACTTCAATTCCAGATTTGTCACTGCCGTATTCGGGATAGTTTGCTAATTTACCGGATTCTTCTTTGGTTTTAAGGAGTAATTCTTCATCCAATCCATCTTGGCAAATTGCAGATGTGGATGAGTCAGCAGCTGCGACAACTTTTAAAGTGATTCCATATTTTTCATTGATCATTTCTTTCTTTAAGGAGATAGCCTTAGCTACACCTTTTCCTACAGCTCCAAAACCCATTAATATAAGCTTACATTCATCCATTAAAATTCCTCCTATACCTCATCAATAACCAAGAAGTCCTTCTCCTCAGCTATTTCCATAATCTTATTGTATGCTATATCTCTTTTACCTAAATCAAGTTCAACAGTGATTAAAGCAGTTGATTTAAGTTCACCATCTAATTTCAATTGTAAATCACTAACGACAAGGCCATCAACAGCATTAATCTTATCTACAGTGTCCCTTAAGTCCCTGTCGATAATGTGGCCATAGAGAATTGCACTTAACTTTTCCTTTCTGACAGTGTCATCCACTTCAATGAGAGCAATGTTCATTTCCTTGAATCTGTCGATAACAGCTTGCAAGTTCTCTCTTTCACCTTCGATAGCTATTTGAATAGCAGCTTTACCTTCTTCTGCCTTGATTTCCCTTTTGTGAACAATTGTAACTACATTAGCTCCAAGCTCTCCTATTGGATTTAAGATAGAAACCAATTGTCCAGGAACATCCAATATTTCAAGAATTAAATTCATTCTCATAATATATTCCCCTTTTTAGTCATTTACAATAATAATTATAAGTGTTTAACCAGTCCATTCTGCCTTTTTCACAACTATATTGCCGTCTTTGTCAGTTCTTGCGTTTCTGACTATTTTTTCTGAATCGTTTTGTTCGGATTCATCTTCACGGTTTAAGTTAAGGTTATCAGTAATGTAATATGTTCCTTCCAATTCAGGAACTTTATCTAAGGTTTTTGAAAATTCCTCTAAGATCTTTTCTGCATCTTTTTCAATTGCCATTTAAATTCTCCTTGAAATTTTATTTAAAATTGATTATTTTAATTATAAAGGCCTGATTTGCCTATTTTATAATTTTAGAATATAAGTTAAATTTATATTAATTTAATATATGTTTATTAATATTAATATACTTTTATAAATTAGAAATTTTTTAAAAGATTGATTAAACTGTTTTTAGTAAAAAAAGAAAAATAAATAGAATTATTCTACTTATTCTTTAATGATTCAATGAATTCTTCCATATCAAATGACTTTAAAACTCTCTTTTTAAGAATCTTATTGATTCCAGACCCGTATTGAGCCGCCTTTTTAGGCCTATCTGCTATATAATCAGGAACTCCAATGGATTTAGCCACATCTCTCAATATATGTTTTCTTAAAATGTCCTCGTTATCCTTTATCTTATATTTTCCAGGAATATCTATAGCTAAATTGACAATATCATTATCCAAGAATGGAACTCTTAATTCAACCCCATTAGCCATTGATACTGCATCATCACGTTCAAGATTTACATGATACATATTTGCAATATCATGATATATCTCTTCATCAAGAGCAAAATAAGCATCGAATAGACTGTTTTCTTCAAAATGCTTTAAATAGCGATTATATCCTCCAAAGAGTTCATCTGCTCCTTGACCTGATAGAGCTACCTTTATATTATCTTCCTTCATTGCTTTTGCAGCAAGATAAATGGTCATTCCAACTCCCAATTTCATTACATTGTCATCTTCTATTGCAGTTAGAACAGGTTTAATAGATTCCTTTACAGTACTTTCATCAATTATGATTGTTTTTATAGGAAGATCTAACTCCTTAGCTATTTCCTTGCTGAACTTAATGTCCTGTGAGTTTTCAACACCAACAGAATATAACTTAATATTAAGTGGAATGGAATTATCTTCATTATTCCTCTTTTCAGCTATTTGCTTTAGTAAAACAGCTAAAATGCTACTATCTACACCACCTGAAAATATCAATCCGATATTAGAAATATTATTCACTCTCTTTTCCACTGCAGAGTACAAATCATCTCCCAATAGTTCCTTGTAGACTTCATAGGAATCCTTTGTTTCAAGATAATCCTTATATTCATCATAATTGCTTTTTATTTGCTTGAAATCGGTATTTATCAGTTTATTAATTAAATTATCTTCCAAATCAACTGTTCTCCAGTTGTACAATATACATCCCGGTGTCAAATCATGGATATTTTCATCAGCTATTCCAGCTTTCCAAAGAGCTTTTTTCTCTGATGCAAAGACTTTTAAGTCTTTTTCTTCATCCATTCCATAGAATAATGGCTTCACTCCAATAGGATCTCTGGAAATTGCTAAATTATTATGTTTCTTATCATAAACTGCAAATGAATAGTCAGCGTCCAATTCATTAATCACTGATTTAACTGATTCCAACAGATTTTCATCATTTGAATTGTAATAATAATTGATCAGATTAGCCAATAATTGGCTATCGCTTTTTGATTTGGAGTAATTTTCATTATTTTCTTTTAGGAATTCTTCAAGCTTATTAAAATTATATATCTCTCCATTGAAGACCAAAACAAGATTATTCAGTATAATTGGCTGTTTATTGTATTCCAAATTATCACATATCTCATTGTTTTCATCAATAAGATTAAAAATAGATAGCAGATTATGGCCTAAAGCTACTTTATTTTCCGCATCAATAAAAATATTGGAGTAATCTTCTCCCCTATGATTTATTGATTTTAGGGCTTCTTCAAGCATTTCCTTATTGAAACTGTCTGCCATACCTACTATTCCACACATAATTTCACCAATTGCTTTAAATTTAAAAATTATCTAATAACACTTATAATTATTGATTTAATTGTTTTTATAATTAATTATTCAGCAAAATAATTATAGTTTTTTGATTATTTTTAAAATTTATAATCGGATTGTAATTTTTTTGAAAAAAGAAAAGGTATATAAATAAAAAAGTTCAAATATTTAGGTATACATAAATATTTTTTAGGTTTACTAAAATATTTTTGTAAATATAAAAAATAATTTCTAAATTAGTATCAATGAATTATTTTAAATTTTATAGGTGTAAAATATGGCAAAGAAAAATACATACTTGGCAATGATTCTTTCAGCAATCTTTCCAGGTTTAGGTTTAGCATACGATGGTGAAATGAAAAGATTCATATGTTATCTTGTTTTAGGATTAATATTCTTAGGATTCTGGATACACTTCGGAATGCCTTTGGATGCAGAAGTTGACAATACCGGTTTCTGCTGCTACTTAGCATACATTATAACTTGGATCTTTGGTCTTTATGACACTTTAAGAACTACTATCGATATAAATAGAGGAAACTAATAATAAAACATTATTTTAACCTCTTTTTTTAATTTAAACTCTTTTCCTCTTTTTATTAAATCATATATTTTAACTATTTTTTTATTTTTTTATTATTTTTACTTACTCTCAAATATTTATAACTTATTTTTAAGCTATTTTAACTATTTTTTAAAAAAAAGAATTACAAATATCAAAAAATAGCATTATTAAAAAATGATTATAATAAAAAAAGAATTACAAATATCAAAAAATAGCATTATTAAAAAATGATTATAATAAAAAAAGAATTATAAATATCAAAAATAGCATTATTAAATGATTATAATTAAAAAAAAGATTATAAATTAAATTTAAAAATTATTAAAAAAAGAAAAAAAGGAAAGTAATAGGAAAATACTTAGAAAGTATTGTTTCCTACTTCAATTTTATCAATGACCTTTTGTCCGTCTTCTGCCATTTGAGAGAATGTAGCAATGGTTTCTTGCATTTGTGGAAGTGCTTGGTTCTTGTAATTGCTTACATCTTCAATTGCAGCTAAAGCATCTGCAAATGATGCCTTAAGGACTTCAGGGGAAATCATTGTTTCCATGCTTTGCTTTTGAATCTCGTTTCCTTGCTCTCTAAGCATTCTGGAAGTTGATTCAATTACCTGTTCAGTGGTTTCATTCAATGTTTTGATCTTATCGATAACGATTTTCTGGTTGTATAATGCACTTGCAACCATTACTCCGTTTCTAAGTGCAGTTACAGTTACATTTTTAGCACGGGTTACCCCTCTGATCAATTCCTTGTTGTTTCTTCTTACAACATTCAAGGAGATGATTCCTTGTTCGTTAACAACAATCATTTGTTGCATATCCATGATTCTTTGTCTAAGTGGGAATAATACCTCTTCACGTACAAAGTCAATTTTATATTGGTCTACACCTTCAATTTCAGCTTGACGGATTTGCTGTTCAATGGAAGCATCCATCTGTTTACCTAACTCAATGTCAGTCATGAGCTTTTTGGTCAATTCTCTTAAATATGATTCTTCAGCAAGAAGAGTGGTGTTGTCATTTTGCAATACTCTACTGCTTTCATCAAGGGATTTGAGAATGTTAGAGATAGCTTCATCAGCCTTTTCATATTTAGCAAAATAATTTCTTACAGGTCTTAAGAGTTTTCCTAAGATACCTGATTGTCCAAATTCGATTGCACTAGGGTCCAAGTTTCTGATTTCTCTGTCTAATTCCTCTAGTTTTTCACCAACATTTGCTGCTTCATCCCCACCTTTTGCAATATCTACAAAACGAGTGGTCAATAGATTGTTCTTGTTTGCAGATCTGTTGATTGCATTGAGACCAAAGTCATCCAATGGTTTCAAGATGTTTTCTCTTGCAGCAACATCATCAAAATTTGCTTCAAAGATAGCAGAAGCATTTTCATCTGCTTGCTTTTTGATTGCTGGATTTGCAATTTTTTCTTCTTCTTCCTTGAGACTCTTGTCTACTTCTTCTTTAATTTCATTAACATTAAGTGAAAATTCAGACATTATATCACCCATAATCTTATACACAAAATTAAATTCAATGTGTCATATAATTTTATGACATATCTTACTTATAAAGCTTTGCATTTTTACTATGAAAAATTATGAAAAATATGCAAAAAATAGTTTAAAAATTTAGTTTAAAAGAGTTAAAAATATTATGAAGCAAAATTTAAAGATGTTTTAAATGAATTTAATCATAATCCTTTACAGAATCAATCAAATCATTCATTTCCTTAATCAAATTGTCTATTTCCTCATCAGAGCCATCGTCACCATTGCTTATGCTGATAATGAGTTCACTTTGAAGATCATTCATTTTAGCTACAATGGACTGTAATGTGCTTATCTTTTCCTTAAGGGCATCAGCTATTTTTTCTGAATATCCGTCAGATAGGTTAATCATGTTTTCTGCTGCTTCCGCTTCCTTAAAGAAGTTCACCCTGCAAACATCAACTTCTCCCCTAAATCTGCCATAAGTCATTTGACCATTAGGGAATTTCTTTTCAAGCAATTCCAAAACCTTTTCTTCCTTGGTTTCATAAGTTTTCTTAAGGTCTTCAACTTGCTTTTTATAATAAGAATAATTCTGAGATGATGCACTTGTTGCAGTGGTAGCTGCAGTACTTGAGGTAGTGCTAGTTGTATTGCTTGTTGCAGTACTGAAATTATTATTTGGCTTTTCATCAAATTCATCCAATTTCTTACCGCAATTTGGACAGAAATGATCCTCTGGGAATAACTTGAATCCGCAATAAATACAAAAATTGTCTTTTGCCATGATATCACTTTTTTACTTTTTAGGCAAATATATTCTAAAACTTTTATGTCTTATTATAATAATTTTACAAGTTGAATTTACTACTCATTTAATTAAAGTAATGATTGATTAAATCAATTGTTTATAAATTACTATTAATAATTTCATTGGTATCTTTATTTTAAATGAATGTTAATTCTTACTAATACTTTGTTAATTTTTAAATATATATCTATGTGTTAAATTACACAATTTTATCCTATTTTTAATAATTTTAATTTACAGCACATAGTTATTAATCAAAGGCAATAAAATAATTTCTTTCTAATGATTATAGTTATTAATCAAAAGCAATATAATAGAATATATAAATTATATTAACATAGTTATATTTAAAAATATGGAGAAAATATCATGACAAGAAAATATGGAGACAGAACTTTAGAAGTGCATGCAGGCCAGGAAGAGGCAGATCCATTCACTGGCGCAAGAGCAGTTCCTATTTATCAAACCAGTTCATACGTATTCAAGGATGCTGAATATGCAGCAAATATCTTTGCTCTTACAGAGCCAGGAAACATTTACACTAGATTAAACAACCCAACCAATGAAGTGTTTGAAAAAAGGGTTGCAGCTATTGAAGGTGGTGTAGGTGCATTATCCACTTCAAGTGGAATGGCAGCAATCACCCTTGCCATATTGAACATTGCGCAATGCGGTGATGAAATTGTTTCTGGAGACAATCTCTACGGAGGAACCTACAGCTTATTCAAGACCACATTGAAGAAATTCGGAATTCAAGTGAATTTTGTGGATTCACAGGATACAGATGCATTTGAAGCAGCCATTACAGATAAGACAAAAGCAATCTACTGTGAATCAATCGGTAACCCTAAATTGGATGTTCCTGACTTTGAAGTCCTTGCTGACATTGCTCATAGGCATGGAATTCCTTTAATAGTTGATAATACATCTGCTATCGGCATGGTAAAGCCTATTGAACATGGAGCAGACATTGTTGTTCACTCAGCAACCAAAATCATTGGAGGACACGGTACTTCATTAGGTGGTACAATTGTCGATTCAGGTAACTTTGACTGGACAAACGGCAAGTTCCCAGAGTTTACAGAACCTGATGAAAGCTATCATGGACTTGTTTATGTTGATGCATTTGGTGATGCAGCATACATTACCAAGGCACGTGTACAGGTCATGAGAGATTTAGGAAGCTGCATCAGCCCATTCAATGCTTTCATGTTGCTTCAAGGACTTGAAACAATGTCCCTTAGAGTAAAACAGCACACTGAAAACGCTCTTGAAGTCGCTAAGTTCCTACAAAACCATGAGCTTGTATCATGGGTGAACTATCCTGGACTTGAAGACAATCCTAACCATGAGATCGCTAAGAAATATCTCAATGGAAAATACGGTTGTGTTCTTGGTTTCGGTATCAAAGGTGGAATAGAAGAAGGTAAGAAGTTCATTGAAAACGTTGAGCTATTATCACACCTTGCTAATATCTGTGATGCTAAGACTTTAGTGGTGCATCCTGCTTCAACTACCCATTCAACATTATCTCCAGAAGAGCAAATTTCAACTGGAGTTACTCCAGACTTCATTAGAATGTCTGTAGGAATTGAAAACGTTGAAGACATCATTGCAGATATCGATCAAGCTTTAAGAAAAGCTGTTGAATAAATAAAAATAGTAAATAGAGGATAAAACCTCTTTAAAAAATAATTCTTTTTTTTCTTTTTTTAAATAATTTACATCAACTTTTTTTAAAAAAAAAATAATTCTTAAAAATACGAACAAACCAAAATAAGATAAAAAAAGTGGGGAAACCCCACTAGCAGGATATTTTAAGAAAAAATCTTAAAATATTTGTAATCGTTATTTAATGATTAGATTTAATTATATATAAATTTTATTGATTTAAATAGGGCAAATCTAAAATAAAATATTTTAAATAACTATAAAAAAACTATTCATTAAAAATCATATTAATGTATAGATTACTACATGAATAAATCCAACTAAAATAAATAGTATGGATAATTTTAAAAGTAATTCGACCATAGATATCACCTACTGATATTAGTCAGGAAAAAACGATTACAATCCTGCTAGAAGTTCAGATATCTAGATAAAATATTTTATAAAAAATTTGCCCAAATAATAATTATGATTTGTTATTTTATAAATTTAACGATTAATATTAATTATTTTTACAATTTAAAGTAAATTTGATAGTTTCATTAAAAATAACAGCTTAATTATAATTTTTCAATATGATTATAATATTAAAAGATCTGAAAAAGGACTGTCCTAAAATTGTATTTTTTTAAAAATTATTTCTATTCGTAATCGAACTAATTAAATAAAAATAGATAAAAAAAGTGGGGAAATCCCCACTAGCAGGTAGTTTTAAGAAAAATCTCAAAACAATACGAACTTTAATTAATAATTGTTTTTTGTAATATATAATCTTTTCTTAAATGAAACTTTTTTAAAGGACAAAACAAAATAAAATACCTTAAATTACTTATTTTAAATTTATAAGATAATTAAATTAAAATATAAATTACTACTTGAATAAATCCAAGTAGAATAAATAATATAGATAGCTTCAATAATACATCCATCAAGATATCACCTCCTGATATTAGTCAGGAAAAAGTTCGTATCCCTGCTAGAAGTTCCGATATCGAGATAAGGCATTTAATATTTAGAATTACCCAAATAATAATTATGATTTGTTATTTTATAAATTTAACGATTAAAATTAATTATTTTTACAATTTAAAGTAAATTTGATAGTTTGATTAAAAATAGCAACTTAATTATAATTTTTCAATATGGTTATAATATTAAAAAATCTAAAAAATAAAAAAAGTTAAAAAATAATTTTTAGTATAACTCTGGACCTGTATACTCATTTTCTTCAGTATATACTCTAATCAATGTATCAACTGTATCCTCATACATCAATCTGTAGCCTATGGCGCCACCAAACTTGCTTTCAAGATTATTTAGTGCCTTGTTTGCTCCTGGACTGCAGTTATTGATAATGTACCACATTCCATGAGGAGTGTAAATGAAGAGTTCACCATATCCGTCTTCAGCACCATTCTTGAATCCATCTGCAGGATCATAGATTTTGGTGGAATGGATAGCAAGTCTTGACAAGTCCTGCTTTGGCTGTGTACCGCTTTTAAAGAGCATGGTCAACCAATTATAGCATTGGTCCTTGAACTGCACCTTTTTGATGGGATCAGCCATCTTCTCTTCAATATTTGCTTTTCTTTTAGCTAATGTATTTGTTATTCCAAGTATTTCCTCTACCTTGGCAACATCCTCTTCCAAGCATCTGTATCCTTCAGGACGGCCTGTAACCTTGATGTTTCCCTCTACAAAGTCCATCCTTTTCCATTTCCTCATGTATGGCTTCACTTTCTCCCATTCCTCATCAGGTATTTTCTTGTTCAATCCATATAGGTAGCCATATTCACAAGCATCATAACATTTGGTTTCCAGTTTTAAGTCATTATCTGCTGCCATGATATCACTTTTTTCTTTGTTTATATTATATTAAACAAATATGATTATATAAATCTATGGATTAAAAAAATATTTAAATAAAGAAATTTAAAAGTGTTTAATCAGGATATTTCCTTTTGATTTCTAATCTAGCTTTGGATCGTATATCTGGGTAATAACAACGATATTTATCAAATGGATTATCAGAACTCTTATAACAGCAATTGTATCTGAAATGAGGAACTTTTGAGTAATCAATTGCCATTTCAAGTTTTCTTGTATCTTCTGATGGAGTAGTGCAAGTCCCTATATACATTGATGCGTTTGGGTTGTTAATAATTTTTAAATCCGTGTTCTTTTCAATCCAATCTATAAAATCATTATCTCCAAATTCAGATTCCCAACAAATAGACTCTACTTCAAAATTACGAAAACATCTATAAAAATTAGGTTTTTTAGCTTTAACTTCCTCACAGACATATTTATATGCATTTATGACAATATCTTCAAATTCTTTTTGAGAATAATATGTTTCTGAGCAATAAACATCTTTATCATAAGAATCATGGGTTCCGCCTTCAATTATATAAAAATACATTTTTATCCCCCTATTTATTTGTTATCCTTGATAAAAACTCTAAATTACTAATAATTCTATTCAAATCAGCGATATCATTTAAAGATAATTTAGATTTATTTGAATGAAATTTTAGATTATTATAATATTTGTCAATGCCAAGTGCAATGTATTCCATTGGACATCCATATAAATTAGATAGTTTAAGCATATGGTTGCCTTTTAATTTCTTCATATTATGCTCTAGTTTAGAAATATCATTTTGTTTCAATTCTAAATATTCTGCAATTTGATTTTGTGTATACCCATTTTCTATCCTAAGTTTTTTTAGTCTTTTTCCTATTGATTCAACCATTAATGCTCCTTACTTATTCAGTTCATTTATTCTCCTTATCCAAATAACCATCGAAATTCTTGAAGAATATGAAAAAGTTTAATAATGCATTATATTCAAGTTTTTCCAAAAACTTTTTAAATTCAATATTCTTCCAAATCCTCTTTGACAAGTACGTCACAACATTTCTCGTCAATAGTCTTGACTACATTGTAGAACTTTTCAATGGAGTCATCTCCTGTGAAGTATTTTTTCTGGTTCTGTGTTGCCAACACTACATAGATATTGCATAGCAGCATGTTTTGGATTTTCATTTGTTCATATATCTTCTCTCTCCAGTCATCCATATTTGTACGCTCCTTTTCATTTTTTTTAATAATCCAAAAAATAGAAAACCATATTTTTAAAATACTCTTAATATGATGTTTATTTTAATTATATATAAATTTTTTCCAATATTTTATCAAAAAAATAAATATTTAGTCTTCATATTTAAAATAAAGCATTTTTATTTACTATTTATTATAAATAGTAAACTTAAAAGGAGAAAAATTTTAAAAAAAGTATGAGAATTAGAAAAAAATAAAAAAAAGTTAAAGGCATCTCCAAAGAGATAGAATTAAGAAACTAATCTGAAATCAGTTTAAACAATCTGATGAACTTATCATCAATGTCCTTCTCTTCAGCATATAAAGCCAAATACTGTGCAAATGTCGGTTTGCTGAATCCCTTATAGGTCATATTATAGAATATGTCCCCTAAGGACTTTGAAAACTTCTTGGATTTTCTTATCTTCTGTATTTCCTTAACGTCGATATTCACTTCATAGCCGCTTATATCGCTTACGTATTTGGACAATGCCAATCGAAGAACCTCATCAGGGAAGGTGTCTTCAAACTCCTTCTGGCCGATTACGAAGATGTTTGAGTTTTCAATCATTCCGTTTTCAATCCATTTGTTCAGCCTTTCCTTTGTCTCCTCATCAGCGTCATTGTCCATCAGGGCAAAGATATTCGTTTTGGAGAATGAGTTCTTTATGATTCTGATGAAATTAGGTATGTCCTTTATGCCGTCTGCCTTTACGATCTTTATGAAGTTCTGTGTGATTGGATAGCCATAGAGCTTCTCATACATGATTGGAATGAACTTAAGCTCTGATTCCCCTTCAACAATGAGTAGTTTGCTTGTGAAGAAGAGGTCTATGTTCATTATTCCAAGGTTTGCAAGCGTAATCTGTGTTTGGGTTGTGCTGTCCAATTCAAATATCTGGGAGCCCCTTTCTGCATCAAGGCTGATCAATTTGATTTCATCCAAGTTAACCTGATTGATCAGGAATGGAGAGTGGGTGGTTATGATAATCTGCTTTCCTTCCTTGGAAAGGTCTTTCAATAATCTTAAAACGTCCAATTGGGCCTTGATATGCAAGTGGGTTTCAACCTCATCGAATACATATACAAGGTCATTCTTGTCCTTTTTATGCTTGAAAATGGCAAGTGTGGTACGTCTGTTGGTGCCGTCTCCCATCTTTTCAAGTAGCATCTGTTGGTTATTTGTATTCAATAGTTCAACATTGATTTTAAGATTAAGTTTAGGTTCGCTAGTTACAATAGGATTTATTTCCTTGAAGTCTGGGAGGAATTCCTTTAATTGTGCATTTAGTTCCTGTGCATTTTCATTAGTCAATTGGTCTTTCTTGAAGTTTTCTATGTATTCATCAATGTATTGGTTGATGGTTTTTCCTTCAATTTTATAGTCCCAGATATCTTCTTTTAGCTCTTTAAAGAATGTGTTTTCAAAGAATGAATCTATGTTTTCGAATTCCCTGCTTCCCAAGAAGTTGATTGGATAATTTAATGATTTGACTTCTGTAAAGTCTTCCTTTTCAATCTCTTTTAGTATATTTTCCTTTAATGTTTCCACTTTAGAGTTAGACCTGTAAGTGATGTTGAAGGTAAAAGAGCATCTCTTTAGAATCTGCTTTTGGTCGTTTTCATCCAAACTATTGAATTCATCGCTCTCTAGCTCTTCTTTTATTTCCTTGCTCTTTTCTAGAGATGGTTTGATCTTATATGTGTTATTGAGTGTATCTTCGTTAATTTTTGATTCCATGAAATATGTATAGTCATTGTCTTCAAGCTCTATAGTTACAGGATTTTCCATTTCATTGAAATCGTTCATGTCTATTTTCTTTTTGCCAAATAGAATCTTAAGTGAATCTATGAGTGATGTCTTTCCTGCATCGTTTTCCCCTATTATTACATTCAAGCCTTGATTGAATTCCATATTGAAGTTCTTTAGGGATCTGAAGTTTTTGATTTTAATTGATTTAAGCATGATATCACTCTACCTAATAGAATATATTTATCCTTTTTATATAAATTTTTAATGAAAAGAATTTTATCACTTTAATGAATATAAATATGTCTTTTTTGGAGAATTTAGATAATTAACTGCCATTTTATTCAAATCATATTTAACCAACTTATTTCCCATTAATAAATATATTTTTAAATCTAAAGAAATGCAACAATTAATTTTTATTTTCATTTCTATATTTTCAATTTTATTAAAAAAATTCCTATCACTATCAAATAATTGACTTATATCCAACATTTCCAATGCCACAGGTATTCCCTCTGTATCAAAATCCAATATTAATCCGAATTCAAATTCTATGGATTTATCATAAACATAATCATTGACAACATTTATAAACATTGCATCTACATCGATATCATATGAATAATCAAGTTTCAATTCTTTATTTTGATTCATAAAAAAAAACTCCAAATTCATAGTTCATTCAATTTTCTTTTAAAATATTCCTCATTGGAATTAATGTCAATATTAAAGAACTCAAACGCCTTTGGATATGAAGAATGAAGCTTAATGAATTCTTTAAACAAAAGATTAAACTTTTCACGATTGCTCTCTTTAAAATCATTATTATCAATTATATAGGCATATACCAAATCCAATTCTTCATCTTCACAATCTTCCACATATTCCAGATACAATTTAGAGTCAGGAAAAAAATCTTTTATCAAATCCTTTGTTTTATTTATCAAATCAACGAATCCTTTTTTATTATCTATAAATCCATAAAGATCAATTGGGTTTATTATTTTAAACTCATTATCAATTTCCATAATATTTAACCTTTTAACAACTGGATCTTGCTCTAATTTTGATTCATTCATTTTTTTAACTCCTCATAATTTTTCTATTGAATCAATTATTTCCTCAGATGTAGTCCTGCTTTTCTCTACGTCTTCCATATTAATGTACCTATTAATATAGTCAGCATCATTTCTTGAAGTTCTCAATATTTCCAATTTTTTACCTATTATAATTTTCTCTTCTCTTTTTGATTTCTTAAAATGTTTTATCAGCTTTTTATGACTTTCATGTCTAGGCAATTTTCTATTTAAATTCTTTTCATAAAAATCCCTTGCCATTAAAAAGGCAGCATAATAATACCGTCCAATAGCAGATCTTTGATATTCCTCTTCTTTTGAGAAATTTTCCAAATGATATCCCACTTCTAAAAATTTTTTTCCATTGAATTTCATCATATCATCCCCTAATTTTTAATATGCATTATTCAATTAAAAACCCAATAAACCTTTAATTTAGTATTAAATTTAATCATATATAAATCTTATAGTTTTATTTGACTATAAAATTGATGTCAACTTGTAAAATTAAAATTAGAGTGCAAAAATCCTTTAAATTTTTATAAATAGTTTACTATATATGAAAAAATAGATTGTTTTTTAGGTAGAAAATTTGCATTAATTTAATTAAAAATAGAGTTGATAATATTTATGGTTGGTTGAATTGATTTGATTTAGTTAATCGAATATGTTATTTTATTGAGTTTATTGAAAAAAAGTAAAAATAGTAATTTGATAATCTACCATCAAGTGAATAAAAAAGTAAAAAACTATTCATTATCCTGTTCGCAGTCTATGTCACCATAGTCACAGTTGTCATTGAATGAATGGCATCCACCTCTTTAAAGCTTTTTTCTGGTAACACATGCCTTTTTGGAATTCATGATCCCTCTCACATAATGCAGCTCATATTTAATTTCATATGTCACTCTTCAAATGAGTTCAGGAATGGAATCAGGTATGTAAGTTCAATTGGATTGTATGATTCATTATGTGTCTTGCTGTCATAGACCACTTCACATATCTCAAAGCTTAAGTTCACTTCATCATCCTCTTCCTTTCCAAAGCAGACCCAAGTGTTCAGCTCTACAAAGTAGTTGATTTGAGGAACCAGCATTTCATCCTCTCCCTGAAATGTCATTTGATTGTTCAGTTCGTTGAACTGCTTTACAGTTGTCTTTAGAGTGGATTTAGCGTATATGCTATCCAGTTGGGTGTAATTGTTTTCATTCAGCCATAGGACGAATTGGAATGTCAAGTCGTCCAGTTCCAGTATTTCTTTAGTTTCTAAGTTTTTAGCTATTGCTACTTGCATTTAAACACCTTTACAAATTTATTTCTTATTATCTAAAGCACCTAATTGTTTATTTCTAGTTCTGAGTTTTGCAATATACTTATCTTTATCTATTTTTTTATTTTTATCTTTTATTTTACTTTCCTTTTTAATGGTTTTATTATTGATTAAACGAGTTTGTTCTTTCCTCTCACGTTTTAATCTATCAAATTTCACTTTTTTATTACTTATTTTTCTTCTTTTGGAATAAGCAGCATTTAATTTATTTTTTTCATTTAAATACAAATCTTCCTGTTTATTTCCTTCTTTTTTAGAATTTTTTTGAAGCTTTTCCTTTTCTAACTGCAATAAACGCTCTTTTTCCTTAAATTCTTCTTCAAGCCTTTCTTTTTCTAACTGCAATAAACGCTCTTTTTCCTTAAATTCTTCTTCAAGCCTTTCTTTTTCTAACTGTAATAAACGTTCCTTTTCCAATCTTTCATTTTCAATTTTTGCTTTTTCTGACTCGTAAATCTTTTGATGTTGTAAAAATTCTTTTTTTCTTTCATCAGAAACTGATTTTGATTTATTGTCTAATTTAGAATCTTTATTAATTTCATTTTCTTCTGTGGTGATGATTTTACCATTATCGTTTCTTTTTTTAGATGAATCATCACTATCTAAATCTAAATCAAATTCATCATCAAACAAACCAGATTTAATTTTAACTTTTTTCTTCTTAGGCTTATTTTTATTAGATTTGCATCTCTTATATGAGCATACTCTATTTCCTTCATGATTAGTGAAAATAATTCCATTTTTACAATTTTGGCATTTTTCAATAGTATCAATTACACTATCTGAGACTATTTTTTCATCAATGAATAATTTACATTCTTCAAATCTTGAACATGCCACATATTTTAAACCATTAATAGAATATAAATTAAGATGGCCTGTTTTACATTTAGGACATTTTAATCCGCTTTCTCCAATAAGTTCACGATTTTCCCAATTTTCTGCAAGAATCTTTCTATTTGTATAAAATGGATTAAAACCTAGTGAAGGTTCAAATGTCTTAACAGTTACAGCATTTCCATCAAGTTCATCAATGAAAGGAGATTCTTTCCCCTCTTCAGCACATAAGAATACTTTATTTTTTGTTCTAGTTAAAGCTACATAAAATAATCTTCTTTCCTCTTCATATTGCTTTTCTTCATCATTATTAAAACTAACAAAACGCATAAAACCGTTAGTAGTGACTTTACTTGGAATCCCTTTCCCACCATTTATGAGATTAACATCTAATATAATTACATTTTCCGCTTCTAAACCTTTTGCTGTGTGGAAAGTGTTATATTTAACATCAATATCAAATCTAAGATCGATATATAAATCATCTAATTTTTCTTTTAAAGATTCCAAATGGTCATTATAACGAGATAAAATCATTACCTCTGCATAATTCTCTTTTGATAGTTCTTCAATAATTTCATAGACTAATAAATCTTCATTTAACTCTTTTTCTCGCTTATCTTTACCCGAATATAATCTTAACTCAATAGGTTTCTTTAAACTTTTTTCAGACTGCAAATTCTTTGAAATTAAATAATCATCATCAATAAAATTCCCTGCAGCAGTTATTAATTGATTTGAAGCTCTGTAAGTATCATCTAAATATATTTCTGTAAAATCCTCGAAATAATCTTCAAAATTAGAAAAATATTTTACTTCACAACCTGTAAATCCATAAATTGACTGCCAATCATCGCCAACAACAACAAGTTTAGCTCCGGTTTCTTCCAATATTTTTTCTAATAACTCAAAACGAGCCCCAGAAATGTCTTGATACTCATCTACAAGAACATAGTCATAATCTATATTTTTAATTAATGGGGTGGCTTTAATAACCATATCTGCAAAATCCATAAGATTATTCTCTTCAAGATAATCTACATAAAAATCAAAATAATCACATACAATTGGTAAAAATAAGTTCTCAGACTTATTTTTTCCTTCAAATGACCTTAAATCTTCAGAAGTTAACTTTTTCTCTTTGGCAGATTCAACAAAATTATTAAAGAAAAAAGTTACTTTCCATAAATCTTCGAAAAATTGAATATGATATAAATAATCAATTAATTCTTCATCGGACATTTTATTTAATTGTACACCACAATTAATTAATTTATCTTTTAAATCATCTAAATAGTCCCTATCATCCATTAAATAAGAGTTAACTAGAATCAATTTTGAGCCATAGTTATCCTTAAGAATAGGTATTTTATCATCAACGACATCATCTAACTCATAATTAAATAATGATAATTTAAAATTTATTTGATCAATATAAAGTGCTCTCTTTTCTTGACTTTTAAGCCAATCCGGATTATTTTTCTCATTATATCTTATATCTTCTATATAAATATCGTATTCAGGCAAATAAAAGTCGAATTTGAGGTTTTTCTCATTTTTATACAATGAGTAATACTCTTTCATATAAACATATTCAATATTATGAAGAGCTAAAAAATTAGCTATTTCAAAGTCCTCAACACTATTTACAATAGAACCCTTTAAAAATGCTCCAATTCTCCCATCATGATTATCGCTGAATTTACGTTTTTCTCCAATATCTGATGGATCATAAGGTGGTAAACTTGGCTTATGATTAAAAGCTATGTAAAAAATGCGTCTAAAATCTTCATAAGTATGAAAATCATCTAAAATTCTATTTCTAATAAAGTTTTGGAAAGTATAATTTAGTTTTCCCCAATTAAAATCTTCTTTAAGGAAACTTTTTCCAAAACTGTGAAAGGTGGAAACCCTTACTTTATCTGTTTCTTCATATGCAGATATAGGAATCCCTTGAAGTTTTAATCTACGACTAAGGTCTTTTACAGACTTGTTAGAAAAAGATAAGCATAATATTTTAGAAGGATCCACTCCTTTAACTTCTATTAAATATTTAACTTTTGCAATGAGAGTTCTTGTTTTACCTGTACCTGCTCCAGCAATAATTTGGAGACAGTTTTCATCTGTTACTACAGCTTCTCTTTGCTTTTTATTTAGATTTAATGAATCAAAAAAGGATTTATATAATTTTAGTTCATCTTGGATATAATCATGAGAAATTGTATCACCTTTAAATATGATATAATATTATTTGTTTTTTAAATATTAAATATTTCTTAGGCTTAAAATAATTTAGAATCGAGCAAAGAATTCTTTCCCTAATTGCCATAGGTACATATCCAACTCCTTTCTTGTAAATTCTTCTAAATTATAGAATTTAGCAAACTCATCTAAAACTTCATTAAATCTAATATAATCTCTTAAATCATCCATTTTAAATTTAGCAAACTTATCATTCTTTTTAAAATGCATTAATACTCTTGAAACATAATTATCAAATATTGGATAATCATTTGGTTTATGATGAGAACAATACTTGCTTGCAAAAGAATAAAATCTCTTGTCTAGTTCTTCAACATATGCAATATCTTCTACTAAACTTAAGTCTCCACTTTCTAGTCTTTCATCAATATTCAGTTCATGTATGTGTTTTGCTACTGGAAATATGGAAAAGATGTTTGTACTGTAAAAATCATTTAAGGTGCTACATTTAATTAGAATATCATCTATTTCTTTATTTTCCGGAAGTAAATCTAAAAATAACTTATTTAAACTATTTTCTTGATTTACATAGTTTTCTAATGTTTTCCATTTTTCTATGTATTTATCCACTTCTTCTTTTGAAGGTTTTGGAATTTCTGTCATAATTTACACCAAATTTCTTATAATTAAGGAAGTATAATTTTGACTATTTTTTAATCGGATACCATCTTTTCATTAATTAATTGTTTAATATTTTTATCATATTTTGTATCATAAAAAATTGTAGGCCTATTCTGAACAACAGATTTTGACTGTAAATTTTTATCTTGAGTAAATAATATTGAATTAGTACGATGGGCTAATTTTAAAATAATGTTATCTTCTTTATGCTCTAATACTGCCTCCTCTTCAATATCATTCTCAAAAGGGCATGAATAAATTCTTATAAAACCATCATTAACATATCTTTTCAAAAGATTTATTTCCGTTTGTATACCTTTTTTTGCTTCTTTTTTTGTTAATCTGTCAGAAACATCTAAAATAAATGTAGGTATTACAATTTCAAAACCCCTAAAGAATCCTAAATAAATAAGTTTAGATAAAATCCTAGAATGTAAAACACTTAAATCTGGTAAAATTCTATTATTTATCATATAAAATGGAGTGTTAACATCAGCTATATGATTACAATCATTAAATTTGAAATTAATTTCATTGTTTTGAATATCAAGATTTATTAAAAAATTAGATATCCCATCACATTTATCACAAATTAAAGAATTATGATCTGCAAATGTTTCAAATTGTTTTTTCAATTCAATAAATTTTTTATTATTCTTATCATCTAAATATAAGTAATCTAAATTATTTATATTATCCAATATATTAAAAGAGAATTTACTTGAATCAGACTGGAAAACTAACTTTTTTTCATAAACCGTTAAAGTAATACTCTCTAATTTCAAGAAATGTCTAACATACTCATTTTCATTAGAATATTCCATAAACCCCATATTAGATAAATGACCCAATATTTTCTCATCATAATATAAATGTTCCATTATTCTAAAACTTATATCCAAAATAACCACCAATTGAATAGATTATGTGAAAAACCTACTTTGCACTTGTCTTAAATTTATCATAACTATCAGCTGCAGTAAACTCTACACCACTATCAAGCGCTTTAAAATGCTTTTTACCACATCTGATTTTAGCCAATTCACTTGGTCTTAAAGAATCAGAGTCAATGTTTCCTTTGGTTTCTAAGACAAAGTACATTTTCTTTCTACCATCTTCATTATCTCTAAGAAGAATAGCCCAGTCAGGATTATATCCTCCAAGTGGAGTATTAATCTTAAACCAACCAGGAAGTTTAGCATATAAAATAACTTCAGGATCTTTCTCTAAACTTTCTGCAAAGTTTTTCTCTACTTCACTGTCATAAACTATATGATCATAGACAGAATGTTTAGATTCAATTAGATTTCTCTCCAAGTATCCATAAAGTTCCTCTTCCTCAAATAGTTCCTGAGCATAATAATCCTCTAATTGGGTGTATTTAATACCATCAAGCAACATATGATTCATTTCTCTTTTAATGATCTTAAGAGTCTCTTCCATATATTCTTGAGGATTTTTCTTGAATTGCTCAATGGTTCCACTTTCAATTAAAACTTTTACAATAGTTTTTCTAGTTAAATAAGTCTCATTCTGTAAGAAAGTGATTATGTCAGGAAGTGCAACTTCTTCTTCATGAGTATAAACTACAGATGGAGGAATTTTACCATTTTCATCAACACTTACTCCTGCTGCATCTATCACAAGACCAGATTTAGTGTAGATGAGCTTAGGAGAATGAACATTCAATTCCTCACTTAAAGCTTCACTGCATTTTTCAATAAGTTCATCAGTATCAAAGTCAACTGAATAGGTTGTCTTATGCTTGATCTTATCCCAAAATTCCTTAAAGTCTTCTGATAAGAGAACTTGTTTATTGACTTTGACCTTTCGTTTTTTGTTTGCATTCTTAATAGGTAGACTTTTTGTATGTTTTGTTGTGACTTGAACTATATGTTCTTTAATGGATTCGAATCTTTCAGGCACTGAAACATTTTCCTTCAATACAGCTACCTTTAAAGCATCTTGAACCTTACCTTTTCCATTTATATAGTTCATCTTTTTAAAATGGTTGAAGATTTCAAGTGAACCTTGTTGGCCTATAGGTTTTACTTCACCTTTTTTGTTCTCCATAGTGATAAATGCAAATGTGTATTTTTCAATAACACCAAACTTGATTCCAGTTTCCTCTTCCATTTCAGACTGCAAGGACTTTGCAAATGAATCATAGCTTTCATTGGCCATGACAGTTAAAATGTTAGTGGATTTGTCATGGATACGTTCTCCATCTTGATTAACACATAATCTTAATCCTCTTCCGATTTCCTGACGTTTTTTCATATTTGAAGTTGTTTCATTAAGTGTACAGATTTGGAAAACATTAGGATTGTCCCATCCTTCCCTTAAAGCAGAATGAGAGAATATGAATCTGAGTTTGGAATCAAAGCTTAATAATTTTTCCTTATCTTTCATGATTAAGTTGAATGTGTCATCATCCGCTTTGGTTAATGTGAATTCTCCACTTTTCTTTTGCTTATATTCTCTTGCTCCTTTCTTATCCATAGAGAAATAACCGTTATGGACTTCAGAAGCAGAGTTTTTCAATTCTTCATAATTGTATAAAGTAGAATATTTTGGCTTTTGAATAATCTTTTTATATTCCTCTTCAAAGATATCTGCATAGATTCCATTATGATAATTGCCCTCTTCATCATATAATCTGTAATTAGATACCTTATCAATGAAGAAAAGACTTAATACTTTTATTCCTTTACGGTTCAATTCAATTTCTTTGTCCAAATGCTCTTCTATAGTTTTTCTTATTTGAGCACGCTTGATTGCCAAATCATCCAATTCACCTACAGGAACTCCTATTCTTAAAATTTCTGGTTTCTGAGTGAATGAAACATATTCATTTCCTTCACCACAAAATATTTCATCAACTGTGTATCCTGTATAAATATCCCTGTCAGTTACCTTTTTTTCAGATAAGTCTGTTCCTTGCTTTACGGTGATGACTTTCCTTTTAATTGTACCATTTACCTTAGCATCCACTTCTATTTTTGCTCTTATTCCATTTTTATCAGAAGTTGTGGAAATAAGTTTCAAATAAGCCTTATTGTGATAATCAACGGATTCAAAGCTTGCCACTTCTATTCCTTTAACTAAATCCATTTCATATGCATCCACTGCATCAAGCTTGTATATAAGATTTTGTATTTCCTTATGTGTAGCAGAGTATCTGAGAGTGCATAGAGGATTTAAGTGTTCTACAGCCTCTTCACCTTTTCCACCCATAACTGATTGTGGTTCATCAATGATTACAATAGGATTGGTTTCTGCAATTAAATCTATTGGCTTATAACCACTGAGTTTGTCTTGAGCTCTGTGAATGATGTTGCTGTTATTTGTTTTCTTAGTGCTGTCTAAGCTACCTTTGGTAAAGCTCTTATTGAATGCATCAATGTTTATGATCATTATTTCAATATTGGAGCTTACAGCAAAGTTTCTGACCTGTTCAAGCTTGCTGCTGTCATATACAAAATAATCATAGATTACATTATCATAAAGTCCTTTAAAGTGATCTTGAGTGATTTGGATTGTTTTGTATACTCCCTCTTTGATAGCAATGCTTGGAACCACTATAATGAATTTAGTGAATCCATATTTCTTATTTAGTTCAAAGATGGTTTTTAGGTAAACATAGGTCTTTCCTGTACCTGTTTCCATTTCTATATTGAAATCTAGATTGTTCAATGATTCACTCGGAGCTAATTTATGAAAAGTTTGCACATCCCTAAGATTATCTAATATATCATGTTTACTTATTGTTAGTCTATTTCCTACACCTTGACCAAACTGTTGAGACTCCTGTTTATATTCACCATCTTGAAATTGGAGATAGTCAAATCCGGTTTGTCCATTTATGCTGAAATAGGACATCATGGATGATTGACCATCAAACAAGTCTGTAACTGCTTTTACAGCTTCAGTTTGGTAGTTAAGGTTAGAATCAAATTTAAGCTTCATTTCCACACCCTATTTATATTGTTATAAATTCATCAATATTATTACTTCTTAAAGTTTCTTTTATGTTTGTTTTATCTGCATCTGATGCAAAGCCGTTATCCTTGAAGACAACTCTGCTTACATCTTCTGATGCTAATTCAATTATAGATTGGCTAATTTCTTTGGTTATTTTATTGTCTAAACAGATTAATAAAGAACCAAATCCTATTGAATATATCTTATTTTCACCTACATCGTATTCTTCTATTGGTAAAGTCAAATCAATACCATATTTGAGCATGATTTCATATATTAAGTCTTCTTGAGTTCTATCTGGTTTAATATTGTCTTGAGAGACTAATAATGTTTGTTCTAAATTGTCATAGTCGGGGTCCCATTTTTCTAAATTGGAAGAGTCTAATTTGAATACTTTAAATCCTATGTCAAGGTTTTTATTTCCAGATTCTTGAACTATTTTGTCTCCAGCTCTTCTTATACGTTCTTTTCCTATTTCACATATAGTTAAATCCTTATTTTCTTTTTCTAAAAAATCCATCACAGCTTTAGATATTTTTTTCTCTTTTGCAGATTGGGAAGATTCCACTGAAATTTCTTCAGGAATTTGTACTAAAATGAAATTCCTATTTCCACCATCTTCACTATTTAATTCAATTACAGCTTCTGCCGTTGTGGCAGAACCTGAAAAGAAATCTAAAACTTTACAATCCGTATCATTACAATTTTCAATAAACTTCTTAATCAAAGCTTTGGGTTTAGGATTTGAAAATGGAGTAATATTCATCCCAAATAATTTTTTTAATGCATCAGTATCTTTACGAGTTTGCATCTTAACGTAAGCTTTCATAACATCAAGCCTGTCATCAGCAATATATGTCTTTTTTGCAGGAATCTTGGAATTATCTTTAGGGAATAAAATTAAATCTTCTTCAATCCATTTATTCCATGTTTCTAAACTACAACTCCATCCTCTTCTAGGAGTAATACAAGGAGTATTAGTAAATGGGTTTATCCTATCATCTTGAGGCCCACTATTTTGAGGATCATCAATAGGCCCAGTCCTAAAAACCCCATTTTTATCTGCAAATTTATAGTTAGAAATATTATCTCCAATTAAATCATTTTTCCTATAGAATTCTTTTAATTCAGATTCAATTTTATCAAAATCATTTCTATTTGACCGAAAAATATTATTAATTTGTGCATATAACGGATTTTTAATACCATAATTTGCTAATTTAGCATTATTTAAATTTTTTACATACACTAAACAATATTCATGAGCAGTAGACACAATATAAGGATCATTTTTTGGAGTGCCTTCTACAACAATTTGTGCCATAAAATTTTCTTCACCAAAGATTTCATCACAAATTTTCCTTAAGTTATCAACCTCGTTATCATCGATACTTATAAAAATTATTCCGTCTTCAGTTAATAAGTTTCTAGCTAATTTAATACGAGACCATATCATATTTAGCCAATTACTATGAAAACGACCATTAGTTTCTGTATTAGTTGTTAATTTAATGCCATTGCTCTCTCTCTCTCTCTCTCCTAAATTGATTAATTGACCTGTGCTTTCTAAATAATTATGTAAATTATCTTTAAAATTATCTGAATAAACAAAATCTTTTCCAGTATTATAAGGAGGATCTATATAAATAGCTTTAATTTTATTATAGTGACCTTTTTGAAGTAATTTAAGAACTTCTAAATTATCACCTTCAATATATAAATTTCTTGTAGTGTCCCAATTTTTAGACTCTTCTTTATATGGTCTTAAAGTTCCTGTGGATTGTTTTTGAGATTCTTTAATAGCTTGAGTCTTACCCGGCCAATTGAAGGAATATCTTTCACTTGAATCATCTACTTCTCCACCAAAAATTGTTTTAAACTTAACAAAATCAATTTTATACTCAGAAACTATTTCAGGAAATAATTCTTTTAAAGTTTCAATATTTGCATTTAAGATATCTTTACTTCTACCATCTAACTTTGTTTCTAACATATGTTTTCACCTATATAGTTATAAATTCATCAATATTATGAGTTCGTAATGTTTCTTTTATATTGGTTTTATCTGCATCAGAAGCAAATCCATTATCCTTAAAGACAACACGACTTACATCCTCTGAAGCCAATTCTATAATGGAATCAGTTATGTCTTTGGTTATTTTATTATCTAGACAGATTAATAAAGCACCAAATCCTATTGAATATATTTTATTTTCACCTGTATCGTATTCTTCTATTGGTAATGTTAAATCAATACCATATTTGAGCATGATTTCATATATTAAGTCTTCTTGAGTCCTATCTGGTTTAATATTGTCTTGTGAAACCAATAATGATTGTTCTAAGTTGTCATAATCAGGATCCCATTTTTCTAGATTAGATGAGTCTAATTTGAATACCTTGAATCCGATATCAAGGTTCTTGTTTCCTGATTCTTGGATTATTTTGTCTCCTGCTCTTCTTATACGTTCTTTGCCTATTTCACAAATATTCTTATAACCTTCTTTATATGCATTTGAATTTTCTTTAATAAATTCTGGCAATTGAACCATTATAAAATTATTTTTAGTAGAATTTTCATTATTAAATCCCAATAATGATTCTGCTGTAGTTGAAGAACCAGAAAAGAAATCTAAAATTATAGAATTTTCTGTAATAGAGAGTTCCATCAAATATTTTATTAATTCATATGGCTTTGAATAATCAAATATCTTATTACCAAATAATTGCTGTAAATATTTTGATGATTTTGTACTAGAATATTGATCAATTATACCTACAGGCCTATTCGTTCTAGAAATAATATTTCCCTCATTATCTGCATTCAAATACTGTTTTGTGTAAACATTCCAAATATTATTCTTCTTTTTAAATTCAACATATCCATTTTCTATACCCCATTTAACTTTCTTAGGGCTCCATCTCCAAATACTCTTTGTTTCCTTACTATTGCTAGGATAAACAAAAGTTCCATCAGGACATTCTAAAGGATAATTTAGTGAATCAGAATATGTTAAACTAGCACTATCTAATTTAATAAGTTGAAATGGACCTCTTGTCTCAAAATATTCATCTTTCCCAGAATATCTTTCAACATCATGTACAGGAATTCCCTTAATTTCTATTAAACTAATGTTTTTTGAGTAAACTAAAATATATTCATGTTTTATCTTAAATAATTTAGAATCTGAACTGCCTCCTCCTTCTTTATTAGTCCAAACTAATTTTGCAACAAAATTTTCTTCTCCAAAAATTTCATCACAAATTTTATTTAGATTTTCAACTTCATTATCATCAATATTAATAAAAATAATTCCATCATCCCTTAATAAATTCCTAGCTAATTTAAGTCTAGGATACATCATACATAACCAAGAACTATGGTAACGGCCACTAGTTTCAGTATTTGAACTTAATTTAACGGTGTGTGTGTGTGTGTGTGTGTGTAGGATTACCCTCATCACCCACTTGTCCGGAAATTTTTAAGTAATTTTCTAAATTATCTTTATAATTATCTGTATAAATAAAATCTTTACCTGTATTATAAGGAGGATCTATATAAATAGCTTTAACCTTATTATAGTAACCTTTTTGAAGTAATTTAAGAACTTCTAAATTGTCTCCTTCAATATAAAGATTATTAGTTGTGTCCCAATTTTTAGATTCTTCTTTACAAGGTCTTAAAGTTCCATTAGATTGTTTTTGAGACTCTTTAATAGCTTGAGTCTTACCTGGCCAAGTAAAAGAATATCTTTCACTTGAATCATCAATTTCTCCACCAAAAATTGTTTTGAATTTATCAAAATCAATTTTATCCTCAGAAACTATCTCAGGAAACAATTCTTTTAAAGTTTCAATATTTTCATTAAGAATATCCTTACTTTCTCCAGTTAATGTGGTTTCTTTCATATAATCCAACCTAAATAGTTATAAATTCATCTATATCATGTGTTCTTAAAGTTTCTTTAATATTAGTTTTATCAGCATCAGAAGCAAATCCATTATCCTTAAAGACAACTCTACTTACATCTTCTGAAGCTAACTCTATAATTGAATCAGTTATGTCTTTGGTTATTTTATTATCTAGACAGATTAATAAAGCACCAAATCCAATTGAATATATCTTATTTTCACCTGCATCGTATTCTTCTATTGGTAAAGTCAAATCAATACCATATTTAAGCATGATTTCATAAATTAAGTCTTCTGAAGTTCTATCTACTTCATTAATATTATCTGCGAAATCATCTAAAGTTTTTTCAAGATTTTCATAGTCAGGAGCCCATTTTTTAAAATTACTTGAATCTAATTTAAATACTTTAAATCCAGTATCTACTCTTTCTTCATCACAGTTCTCGTCCACAATTCTTTTACCAGCCAATCTAATTCTCTCTTTACCAACATCACAAATGGTATTAAAACCCATTTTTCTAGCATCAGAATTATCTGATGTGTTTTGAGGTAATTGAATCATAATAAAATTACGATTACCATTATCTTCTAAGTTTAGTCTAAAAACAGCATCAGCTGTAGTCGCAGATCCTGAAAAGAAATCTAAAACAGTGAAAGAATTACCACTAAATGCAGAAATCACTGTTTTAATTAAATCAACATTTTTTGGATTTTCAAAAGGTAAATCATAATCTTTAGCAATTTGAGAAACTTCTATATCTGTCCAATTACTTGTCCTTAAAGAAGTATCAGAAGGACCCACCCAATATTGAACACCTCCATTTTTACCGTGTTTATTAGGTAAACGTCGGATGAATTTAAGTTTTCTACCAGTGCTTATCCAATATTCTTCCAAACTCATTTTATTAGAAAATTCGTTTTCAAATTTTTTATAATTTTCAACAGCTTCATAAGCTAATTCTTTAGACCATCTCCATTGTCCTGTTGATGGAGTGAATCCAAGAAGTTCATACCTCATAGTCGGTCTATCTGCATTACTCCAAAATACATTCCATTTCCCTTTATTTGAAGCATTTTTCTTTTTCATCCTTAAAGGGTTGAATAGAAACTCTGGTGTTTTTGAATAAACAAAAATATATTCAGTCCCTACATTAAATGAATTTAATCCTTTATCTGAAAATTGAAGATTTAAACTTTTTACTCTTCTTCTTACAAGAATCTGATTCCTAAAATTTTCCTCACCAAAAATTTCATCACAAATTTTTTTTAGTTTATCAGATTCCTTTTCATCAATACTTATAAAAATAGCCCCATCATCAGTTAAGAGATTTCTAGCTAATTTTAAACGAGGATACATCATATTTAACCAATTACTATGAAAACGACCATCTGAATCAGTATTTGTTGAAATTCTTTTTTCCCCTATTTTTTGACCAGTAATCTGTAAATAATTTTCTATATTATCCGAATAATCGTCAGAATAAATAAAATCATTACCGGTATTATAAGGAGGATCAATATAAATAGCCTTAATCTTATTATAATAACCCTTTTGAAGTAATTTAAGAACCTCTAGATTATCCCCTTCTATATATAAATTTTTAGTTGTATCCCAATTTTTGGATTCTTCCTTACAAGGCCTTAAAGTACCAGTAGACTGTTTCTGAGACTCCTTAATAGCTTGAGTCTTTCCTGGCCAAGTAAAACTATACCTCTCACTATCTGTATCAATATCACTACCTAAAATCAATTTAAGCTTATCAAAATCTATTTTATCCTCTGTAATCACTTCTGGAAAAATCTCTTTAAGTTTAGACACATTATCAGATACAATATCTAAACTTTCTCCATTCAATTTAATTTCATCCATAATTTCACCCATTACCTTCTAATATATCTTTTAATGTTTTATCAAATAATTCTTTATGTTGTTTATCAAGAGGATTATTCTTAAAATAATTTAAATCATCGATTTGATCCAATAAACCAAAAATTGGTCTTTGAAATAATGTACTATCTCCTGTTTTTTCATATTTTTTAATTAAATTATCAGCTAAAGTCATTAAAATTTCAACTTTTTTTTGTTTAATATCTTTTTTAAATCTTGAATTTTGAATTTGGTTTATACCATTCTCACTATTTCTTATTGCTGTAATATCTGATACGGAAATATTATCATCAATTAATTCTTTTAAAACATTTGAAATTTCTAAATCTGAAAAATTTGCCAATTCAATGTCTTTTCCTTTAAATGGAAGATAATGGTTACTTTTTCCCCAAATATAATACCATTTTTCAGGAACATCATATTTTTTATCTTTAAAGTGTATAATCTTTTTAGAATTTAAGAAATTCCATACGTCTCCTTCATCATCAGAAACAAAAAATGGAACAATATACCATTTTGAAAGGTTATAACTAATAAATGATGACCAATTAGAAACTAAAATATCCAAATCCTCTAAATTATCAATTATTTGAGATAAATCATCATACTCATCATCATTTAACCCTGAATTTTTACCATGAGTATTTTTTCTAATTTTAATAATTAATTCTTTTAATTTATTTGCATCTTCATAAGTAGAAATTAGTTTAGTCACACCATCAAAACTAATTATATCAATTCCTTTTTCTTCAGGGAAATAACCAAAATACCATTTAAATAATTTATTTAATAATTTTACTTCACTGTTTCCTTCAACAAAGATTATTAAACTTGGCTGATAATTCATTTTAAATTTATTAGATAAATAAAAAAGAAGATCATATTTATTTTCCTTGTTAAATAAAGCATATCTATTATAATCAATCTCTTGAGAAGTTTCTATGAAATAATCTTCTAAGAAAAATTTTAACATTAATGCCAATGAAAAGAAATAATAGGCTAACCCAGTTGTTTTTTCTAATTTTAACTTATAATCCCTATTCAAATATTCATAAAAAAGAAACCATTCTTCATCATAAATTTTTATACCCATTAAATCTCTAAATTTATCAAGATATAAATTCATTCTATGTCTAATATGCTCATAATTATAAGAATATTTTCTTAAAAAATCAACTGTACTAAATTTATTTCTATCATGATACCAAGATTCATCTTCGCTATTTAATTTAAATATTTTAAAATCATGATGGGAACGAGGATAATATAAACGAGAAATACTTAACAAAAAGGTTAACCATTTAGTATCTCCCAAATAAGTATCTCTTAATAATTTAATAGAATGATTTTTATAGTTCTCTATAGCTTCCGTATCTTCTTTTAATAAAATATTTCGAGGATATTTGAAACGAATATGGATATCATAAATAAGTTCTATTTGAAAGTTAGAATAATAATTAATATATTCCTCCTCATTAGTTTCAAATTTACCAGATTCAATGAATTTATTGTCATTTGGAACAAATATTCGATTTTCATTTAATGCTCTTAATAATTCCTCCTTTTCTTTTTTACTGAAATTATAATAATTAAAATCATTTAAAAATTCATGTTTAACATATTTTATTGTGAAAATAGGTTCAAATATCCCTATTTTCTCATATAATTCTAATTCTTTACGAGATAAATTAATATCATACTTATAACAAAGTTTTAGGAAATTATCCTTTTTTAATGGAGGATTCTGAAGATACATCTCTTTTTCAATATATTCTCTAAGAAATTCTTCTTCCATATTAATCACTATTTCAATTCATCTTGTAATAATTTTATTTCCATTTGTAATTCTTTAATCTGAATATTATAATCCATTTTTTTATTAAAATTAGCCTCTCGTCTAATTGCAACTCTTAAATCAGCTATTTTTCTCTCAAGCACTTTAATATCATCCATTATCTTTTGAATCTCATCTGAACTTAAAGTTACCTCTTGACCTACTTCCTTAGATCCATTATACTGAATAATGGCTGTAACCATATCATCATAAAATGTAAATACATTGGTTTTATCCAAATTATCTATCTGCAATTTATCAATCAATTCTTCATCAAAACCATCTAAATTATTTACATCAATCCAATCTGTATAAATAAGCTCATCTAAAGTGATTTTATCATAATCCGACTTGCTTTCACTTATATGACTTACATAAAACTTAATCTCATCATTGAATTCTGCACATAGGAGTATAGGATAAGGGATAAATCTAAGAAGAATATCTACAATCCTATCAAGTCTTGCATCAAATCTATGATAATTACCAGTATTATGATTATACTCCTGAAATTCCTTTTTTAGATTAATACCAATTAATTCAGCTTCCAAATATGATTTCTCATCATTGACAAAAGGTTTTATTCTAACAGAAGCATCATCAAACTTATACAGCCATCTAATCTGTTTGACATACCTTACAAAATAATCTTTATCTGCTTTAGTCATTCCAGTAGCTTCAAAGATATCCTGCTTTGGAAGGATACTGTTGACAATAGCTGCATTAGGAACCTTGATTAAATCCTCAATTAACATTCAAACCCCTTTACTTAATAATTAAAAATGTAACTAATTCAAACTCTTCCAATCCATTAATATCCTGTTTTATAACAGCTGTTCCTCCTTTACTAAACAAACTTTTTACACCTGCTTCTTGCTTTTTACCTAATATATTCTCAATTGTTTCAACTAATAAAGAAGAGTATTTTTCCATATCTTTTCCATCATTTGTTTCCATATTAAAGTCTTTAACAAGCTCATGAAGCACTTCTTTTTTACCTACACAAAGTTTCTGATAATAATCCAATACCTTTTTGGAATTAATGTAATTGTATTTAACTTGATTGTCTTCACCAATATAAACTAAGTAATAAGGACTTAATGGATTTCTCTCCATTGATTCAGTTGTTCCAGTGACTTGTCTAAGGAGGAATATAACCCCAGGTTCTACATCTTCCCTTAATTCATTAGGAATATCAATTATTGAATAAATACCTTTAGGAGCTCTTTCCAATTCATCCTTATTTTCTTTCATATAATCCATTAATTCAATCTTAAAGTCATTGAAAGTAAGATCTGTAATGGAAATGGAATTTCCAATATCCTCCAAATCAAGAACTCTGTCTTTTAATTCCTGCAATTGTGCTTTTCTATAATCCAAATCCTTCATGGTTTGGTCTTTTTCAATAATGTTCTCTTCACCAGTAGCGGAAATATCAACCATAACCATCCTATCTTTTACTCTGGCTTCAAGGTTAATATACTCATTTAACTCCATATTTGGCCAGAAATTAACTAATTGAATATCTGTATTTTCTGAACCTATCCTATCTATTCTTCCAAATCTTTGAATGATTCTGACAGGGTTCCAATGAATATCATAGTTAATTAAATAATCACAATCCTGAAGGTTTTGACCTTCTGAAATACAGTCTGTGCAGATAAGGATATCAATTTCATCTTTAGCTTTAGGTTCCAAATGAGCTCTTTCCTTAGATTTAGGAGAAAAGTTCATTAAAATATCATTCAAATCTGTATTTAAAACTGAATCTAAGTTAGTCTTATTATCTCCACCACCGGTTACAAGGGCAGAATAAATTCCAAATTCATCAAAAGCCCATTTGTTAATGTTTTTATAAAGATATTTTGCGGTGTCAGCAAATGCTGTAAAAATGATAATTTTTTTATTTCCTTCATTAATAGGATTATTTTGTTTATCTTTTATTTTTTCCTTTAAATCCTGTAATTTACTGTCTCTATCAGGTTCTATAAGTTTAGCTTCACTTAATAAAAACTCCAATTTTTCCTTATCCAATTCCAAATCCTGCTTCCATTTAATCAAATCCATATCTTGGTAAAGAACTTTTCTCTTTTTACCAAACATCTGGTTGTCATATTCCTCTCCTTCAGGATCAATTAGATTAATATCTAAATCAGGATCATAATCTACGCCTTCATCAATTTTAGAAATAGTGCTATCAATATGACGTAATAATCTTTTAATTGTTAGTCTAAATGCTTCAATGGAACTCTCCATACGTTTTAATAGGTTCACTCTCACTAATTGAACAATATTTGTATCCCTATCAATTTGTCGGAGTACACTGGCACCGCCCACATGCCTATCATATTTTGCTTCATATCCTGCCATTTTATTAGGATAAACATACTTTAAAGGAGAATAAATTGCTAAATTCAATAATGAAATCTCATTATTTATAGTGCTTAATGGAGGAAAATATCCTTCATTATCTATTTCAGAATAGATATTGATAGGAGTTAATCTATTTGGGAACTGACCTATTTCGTCCAAATCATAATATTTTTCAATATGGCGTCTTGAACGTGCAATTGTTAATGTATCCAATAGCTGGAAATAATCCAAATCTAAATTGTTAATGAACTCTTCTTCAGATTTTTCCTCTACAGTGAGCCTAGACCATCTATTGAATTCCATTTGAGCCTTTCTAAGAGTATTTGCAATACTTGGAATTCCAAAATTCTCTAAAGCGTTATCATCATCTTCGGTGATGAAAGCAATTTGATTTTTGATATCAGTTAATTTATTGTTTACCGGAGTTGCAGAAAGCATTAAAAGACGTGTTTTATGCCCTCCTTTAATGATATCATTCATTAATTTTTGATATCTAGTGGTTCTACCTTCAAATGAAGGATTATTACGGAAGTTATGAGACTCATCAATTACAACAAGGTCATAATTACCCCAATTGATTGTTTTCAAATCCAAATCCCCGGATTTTCCTCTCTCACGGCTTAAATCAGTGTGATTTAAAACATCATAGTTAAACCTATCTTCATCAAAGATATTTCGTTTATCATTAAGTGTATAAATAGTCCAATTGTCCCTTAATTTTTTAGGCACTAAGACCAAAACTCTATCGTTTCGTGACTCGTAGTATTTAATTACTGCAAGGGCTGTAAAAGTTTTACCTAAACCAACACTGTCAGCAAGGATGCATCCGTTATAATTTTCAATTTTGTCAATTACGCCCATAACAGCATCTTTCTGGAACTTATATAATTTGTTCCAAATTTGTGATTCCTTAAGTGTATTTCCTTTTCTAATAATCTTGTCTTCATCTAGTGCATCAAGGTTACCACTGAATATGTTGTAAAGAGATAAGAAATAGATGAATTCAGCCGGATTTTCCTTATGCATTGTTTTCATTTGCTCTAAAACTTCTTCCTTAACATCTTCCAAAAGGTCTTCATTATCCCATAGTGCTTCAAACATCATTAAGGAAGGTTGTGTAAACATATTTCCATAAACACACTGGTTCATATCTTGTCTGTCTGATTTGTTTAGTCCTAAACCTGTTGTTGTAAAGTCCACACTTCCATTGATAGCTATGCTAGAATCATCACCATTGTCAACACAAACCATACGTGATTGTGCTTCATTAGGTGTTTTGAATGATTTGATTTCCAGTTTATCATTTATCCATTTTGAAAAATCTCTTGAAATGGATCCTTGAGTCATTTCATTCCTAAGCTTAATCTCATAATCATTACCGAAAATACTATTATTATCAATGTAATATTCCCTTGATTCTTTTTTATCATCACGAATAAAGCTTGGTTTAGTATAAATAAACCTCATATTGTCTATTTTATCTAAATCCTTCTTTAATGCATCATATGCATACATTGAAAAAAGAGCTGAAATTACAGAAAGCTTAGAACCTTTTTTTATGCTTTCCTCAAGTTCTGTGTATACAAAATTAGTTTTATTATCCAATACTTTTGGAGCCTTTACCTCAGACAAGATACCCACCTTTATATAAGATTATAATTATTAATAAATATATTAAAAGTGATTATTAAATTTTTATATAAATTTAAAAAATTAAAAACTTTAATCAAAGTTAAACATCGTAATTTCCATTATTTCAATAATCAATTAAATTAGTTGAAAAGTTAATCTTGCTGAGATAAATATTTAAAAAAAATTGCCCATAAAATTCTTCAAATAACGATTAAAATATTAAAAGTTTATAAGTGAAACTATCAGATTCTTCAATAGCAATCCCAAAATAATCATCGTTTATTCCATTAACAAAAATATCTATAAGTTAATGTAGATATCAGGACTATAATTTTAATAAATTAGGCATTAATAGGTTTCATGATTAATTTTTGAACATGTTTTGAAGAAAGGAACTACTTATTTCCACCAAACCTTTTTACTCTTTTAGATATTTCAAAAACTGTTCTAAACATTCTATTCTTCTATCCTGTTCATCTACTTTCTTTGCTAAATCTTCATTCCTTTTTCTTAGTTTCTCATTATCCTTTTCTTGAACAATATCATCTGCTTTTATTGTTTTCATACCAATTTGGATATACTTCAATATTAGGACAATCATCAAAAATTCCGGAATTTTCCAAAAATTTAGAAACATCCCAAGAGGATAACGGGGATAAATCAGATAAAGAAGAACCTCCTTTAAACATATTTTTCATTGTAAAAACACCGGAAACATCCCAAGAAGATAATGGCGACAGATCAGATAAAGAAGAACAGAACTTAAACATTCCACTTAAATCCTGATTAAAAGGTGATAGATTCCAAGATTTTAATGAAGACAAATCAGTTAAAGAAGAGCAGCACTTAAACATAGCTATCATATCACTAACTCTATGAATATCCCAATTTTCCAAACCAGACAAACTAATCAAAGAAGAACAGCCTTCAAAAATATATCTCATTGCAGTTACATGGGAAACATTCCAACCAGATAAAGGAGACAAATCAACCAAAGAGGAACAGCCTTCAAACACGCTCCACATGTTATTAACCTTAGAAGTATCCCAATTCTCCAACGAAGACAAATCTATTAAAGAAGAACAATCCCTAAAGATACCTTGCATATTTTCTAATTTAGAAGTATTCCAATATTCTAAACCTGACAAGCCAGTCAAAGAAGAGCATCCTCCAAACATATGTACCATTGACTTTATTTGTGATGTGTCCCAATCTTTTAAAGGAGACAAATCAACCAAAGAAGAACAACCTCCAAAGATGCTATCGATTTTTCGTACTGATGAGATATTCCATTTTTCCAATGGAGACAAATCAGCTAAAGAAGAGCATCCAGAAAATAATCTGGACATATTCCTTACATTTGAGGTGTCCCAATCTTTTAAAGGAGACAAATTAACCAAAGAGGAACAGCCACTAAACATATCTGCCATAGAACTCACATCCGAAATATCCCAATTGGCTAAAGGAGACAAATCAGTCAAAGAAGAACAGCCATCAAAGAGATTCCATAATCTATAAGCATTGGAAATATCCCAATTTTCCAAACCAGATATATCTTCCAAAGAAGAGCAGCCCCTAAACATACCCTCCATTTTTTCTATTTTAGAGGTATCCCAAGTTTCTAGGCCATACAAATCAACCAATGAAGAACAGCCCTGAAACATTTCTTCCATGTCTTTTATTTTCTTTGTTATGCCCACTACAACTGTTGCTTTGAGTGAAGTGAGATAGCGATACTTTCTTGTTATAACCTTACGATTTGAGAAATCCTCACTAATATATAAAATATCATGCTGATTAGAAACATTATCCCAACTGGTTAAATTAGTCCCATCTTTTAAAATTATAAGAACTTCATTATCACCTAAATCATAAATGCTGTCAGTTGCACTATTCAATTTTTCAAAATGCTCCAAATAATTACTTATTTTACCAGCCTTTAATAATTCTTCAGCTTCTTTCTCAAATTCGTTACCACTAGCTCCAAATTTAACATCAAGATCTTTAGTGACAGTATCTTCATGAATTCTCTCTAATAAATTTTCAAGACTCCATTCATTATATGCTCCCTCTTCTTCTCCATCATAACTAAGATTGCTGTCTAAAACCACAGCAAATAACTGTTCAATAGGGTCATCTTCAATACTTTCTTTAGTGATAGGCCAATCTTCATAAGTCATGCGAGGGTCAAGTGCTCCGACCTCAGGCAGATAAGCATATCCTGGAGTGACATGATATTCATCCCCTTCCTTGCATAGGTTTATTCCAACATGGCAAATAAAATCAGTGTTTGGAGGGAAATAATCCACCGAACATGCAGCAGAGACACCATGTTCTGCATCTATATAAAATGAAACCGCTTCAGGTTCATCCTCAAAATCATAGTCTTCTTCATCGATTGGCTCATCATACATGTCCTCATCATCAAAGCCATAATATTCCCTGTAAAGACTATCTAAATAACCTTCTTCGTAATATCTATCATCAAAGACAAAATCAGTATCAGTTATATCTTCAAATGAACCGCAATAATCAATAACAAACTGACCCATTACGATAAATATTCCATTGCCTTCCTCAATACTATTCAAAACCCATGTTTCATAATCTTTATCTTTTGAAAGATCTCTCTCAACAAATCTGTTATTTTCATCAAGTGATTCAACATATCCGTTTCCAAAAATACTTATTTTTTTAGATTCGAATCTTCCCATAGCTTTTAAAGCATATTGATATAAGAGTTCTTTTTCTAACATAAAATATCACCACTAATATAGCATATGTTTAAAAATAGTTAATTTATAAAGAATAGGATTTTTAATATTATTTATTGGAATAGCATTATTTAAAATTACTCAAAAATAGAAAAATAGTAGAAGTGGAACTACAATAGTTTCAAAAAAACATATATAAAGTGGGTGATATGTAATTGGGTCAGGTTTAGTAAAAGATTAGTTACTGTAATTATATATTTAGTTTCTAATTATAAAAACTTTTTTAAAATTCACTGAAAATTATTATTCTCTATTTATTAATATTTTGACTATTATGATTGTCAATATCACTAAAATAAAGAATATGATTAACCCTGTTGGAGATTTCCCATTGAATAATATATAACCTATATCAAAAATAACATATAACAATACAAGTCCTAAAACTGGTGATAAAATTAATCCTAAAATACACGCTGCATCGCTATCAAAACCACTCATAATATCCCTCACATATGCCCAATACCTAAAACAGATAAAACAAAAAGAACAATAGCCCACAATAAAACAGCAATTGCTAATCCTAAACCCGTATGTAAAGCTTTCTTAATTTTTTCAAAAACAAAATACCCTACTAACAAATTTTTTAAATCTTTCATATCCATATATAAACCCCTACATATTTTAAAAAAAATAGATATTGTTAATATATAATCTGTAATATTTAAATATTTTGTAAATCGTAAAGGTAGAGATTATCCTTGCTATTCCATAAAATTTAAGAGTTCTTCAAAACCAACTTCCTAAGGATAATCACATATGAGACATAAAAGGAAAAATAGCAAACATACGAGTGAGTAAAAAAAGAGTACTTGAAAAAACTTTCAAGTTGCATAATAACACATTGAACCCAAGCACATAAAGAGGATGAATGAAAGATTTTAAAAACTAATCATACAGACAGACTTGGATTGTTTATTCTTCATTAATCTATATATAATGGAAAAAAGAGCAAAATTATAATTTAGAACCATTTTTATGATTACATCAAGTTCTAATATAAAATAGTTTTAATATCAATACTTTGGATAATTTAATAGATAAAATACTTGCTTATAAAGAAATACAATATAAAATTAATATTTTTAAAATTAAAAAAATTTTTTATATCTTAAAATTATAATTAATAATATAATCAATTCAATAAAGGGGAAATTATGAATAATGGAGTAGTTTTTAACAATACAACTTATGAACTCGGTAATTTAGTAGCAGACGTGGATTCTGGAATTATCGCACTTCCAGACTTACAAAGACCATTTGTATGGAAAGATACACAAATAAGAGACTTAATTGATTCATTATACAAAGGCATGCCAACAGGTTTAATCATCCTTTGGAAAATTGGAGATGGTGATGGTTATAAACCTAAGCCAATAGGTAAAGATAAGGTTACAACCCCAAATAGACTTGTAATCGATGGCCAACAAAGATTAACTTCTCTTTTTGCTGTTTTTACAGGAAAATCAGTGTTAAACAAAAATTACCAATGGAGAAATCCACACATAGCCTTCAATCCTATCACTGAAGAAATTCAAGTATTAAACTCAAGTATTCAAAAAGATCCAGAATGGATTGATGATATAACTGAAATATTCAATACTGGTTTATTTACACTTGTCAGTGCCTACCGCAATAAAATTAATGAAAAGAAACCAGATATGGAATTCAATGAAGAAAAAATTGGTGGAAGACTCGAAAGAATGAAAAATATACAGAAATATTCCATTTCTGTACTCGAATTATCATCTGATTTGGATCCTGAAGAAGTTTCTGAAATATTTGTAAGAATAAACAGTAAAGGAAAAATATTAAACCAATCCGATTTTATTTTAACTTTAATGTCTGTATACTGGGATAAAGGAAGAGAAGCAATTGAGGAATTTGTAAAAGGGTGTAAAACACCTAGTGAAGGTGATGCTTCTCCATATAATACAATTAAAGCTCAACCAGAATCTGAACATCTATTAAGGCCAACTGTTGCTTTATCATTTTTAAGAGGACGTTTAAGATATGCTTATTTAATCTTAAAAGGTAGAAACTTAGAAAATAAGACAACCAGTAAGGAAGAACGTGACAAAAACTTTGAAATATTTAAAAAAGCCCAAGAGCAAACATTAAACATTAAAAATTGGCATGATTTTGTAAATATAATTGAATCAATCGGATTTATTAACTATGATTTGCTAATCAGTTCTAAATTTGCATTTTATGCATGCTATGGATTATATTTAATTGGTAAAGAAAAATTCAAAGTGCCCTATAATGAATTAAATAGAATTATTCAAAAATGGTTTATATTCTCTCAATTAACTCAAAGATACACTTCTTCACCTGAATCCATTTATGAACAAGATTTATCTAATTTCAGAAGTGAAGATGCTGATTTTATTGGAATATTAAATAGGATAATGAATAGCGAATTAACTGAAGACTATTGGAATATCACTTTGCCTGAAAGATTAATTTCATCAATAAACAACTATGCAGGAAAAGTATATACAGTTTCTAAAATATATTCTGGAGAGAATATGCTTTTTTCAAAAGCAATTCTAAGAGATCATTTAAATCCATTAACTAAAGCACCTAAGAAATCTGTAGATGTTCATCATATCTTCCCTAAAAATTATTTAATTAAGAATGGAATTAAAGATAAAAGAGATTATAATCAACAAGCGAATATGATTTATATTGAATATAAAGACAATATTAAAATCAGCGATAAATCTCCAGAAGAATATTGGACACTGATGGTTGATTCTTTAGGTGATGCAGATAAAGAGGATTTATTAAATAATTACACTGAAAAATACGATTTACCTCATGATTTCTGGAATATGGATTATTTTGACTTTTTAGAAGCTCGTAGGAAATTGATGGCAAAAAGTATCAGAGAATATTTTGAAAAAATATAAATTCCTTAAAGAGTTGATTCTATGCAAGATGAATTTTTAGACAATTACTTTAATGAACTTAGTAAAGAAATAGACAATCAAGACTTTATAAATGAACTGAAAAAAGAAATTAGGCGCTCTAAAAAAGAGAATATTGAAGGAATTATCAAAAAATACTATTAAGGTGCTGATATGACTAAACTGCAATTTGATGATATAGAAATACGCTCCTTTAGAGGCATCAAACAATATACTTTGAACTTTGACAAAAAGTCTTTAGTGTTCTGTGGGGCTAACGGTACTGGGAAAAGTTCATTTGTAAATGCTATCGAATACCTATTTACAGGAAAGGTCGGAAGCCTTAGTGGGATGGGTGATGTGGATCACGACAAATCCCTTATTCATATGGGGGATAAGGCAAGTGATGTGCTTGTCAGAGCACATATTGGAGATTATACAATCGAAAGATCTTTCAAAAATGGTTTAAAATATGATAAGGAACTTAAGGACTTGAAGGATGATTTCAAAAACGGTTCATTCATCTTAAATAGAAAAAAACTATTGAAATTCATTGAATCAACTCCTAGAAAACGTTACGATACAATTACAAATCTCATATCATATGAAAAATATGATAAAATTGAAGAGAAACTCAGATGGGTAAATAACAGCCTAATCAAGCAAGTGAAAAATAAAAAGGCGGAACTAGAAAATAACACAAATGAAATCAGAAGCATCTACAACTGTGACATAGATGACATTTATGATGAAATTAATTTTGTTTTGGAAAAGAATAATCTTGATACCATCACAAAAGACACTTTTCTAAAGGATTTTGTAAAGAAATTCTCAGAAAACAATAAACTTATTGAGGGGATAGATGAAGACATCTCTAATATAAACGATAAATACATGAAATTATTGGATGACTATGAAAACATCTCATTGAATGAATTCAAATCTGCAAATTCATTATTGTCCTTATTGAAAAAATCCGGAGAATACATTCAAAGCGAGAAAGTGGATGAATGTCCAATTTGCCATGGCAAAATAGAAAATGAAAAGTTAATGGCAGATATAAAAAATAGGATAATGGATATAGAAGCAAGGAATAATGAATTAAACAACTGGAAATACGAAGTTAAATCATTAATCAATGAATTGAAAGATCTTGATTACAACTTGAAAGAATTCGATTTAAGAGATTTCATTAAGGATTTGGAGGATTTTTCAAACTTCAATAAAAAGATTAGTGAAATGGATAAGAACATGCTTCCAAACATTAAAGTGAAAATTGAATTGATTAAAGAAAAGCAAAGCACTAGCAATGAGGAATTAGATGATGCATTGGAAGTTATCTTTAAGCTAATTGATAGAGAAAAGATTGAAGGAGAACTTGAAAAGATAAAAAAAGAAGCTAAAATTGCAGAAATAAGCTATAAGACTTTCACTGATATGAAAAAGGAATCCATAAAACACATTTTAGAGGAAATCAGTGAATACTTTGATACATTCTATAGGTTCATACATGGCAATGATGACATAAAAAATCCTGGAATAAATGTAAAAAGTTCCAATAGTCTAAAATTGGGAGTTCAATTTGACAAAGATTATTCTGACCCTAGAACATTCTCTAGTGAAGGGCATATTGACACTATGGGATTATGTATATTCCTGGCTTTTGTTAAAAGATTCAATAAATATCAATTCATGATGTTAGATGATATTATCTCAACAGTTGATTTGGAACATAAGGAACAAGTCATTAGATTATTATTTGAAGAGTTTGGAGATTACACATTTGTTATAACAACCCATAATAAATTATGGTTTGAACAGTTAGCCAGAATTACAAGTGCACATAAGAAAGGAAATGATTTCAAATTCGTGGAAATCAAGAAATGGGATAAGAAAGAAGGGCCAAAACTTTCAGAAAGCATGACCACAAAGCAAATCATTGCCAACTATATTGATAATGGTGACAGCTTTGCTGCAGGAAATTCAATAAGACGCTATTTAGAAGATGTATTATATGATATATGCTTAACAAATGCAATTAGATTACCTCTGAAAAAGCATTATACTGTAGATGATTATTACAAACAACTTAAATTATTTAAAAATGAGTTGTTCAAAGGCAATGCTAATTTTAAAGATTATTATGATAATGTCTTTGAGGAATTGGACAGCACTGCTTATATGGGTAATCTATTATCCCATAAGAACGAAGCGAATTACGATTTAAGCATAGGGGAAATCGAAAAGTTCAAAGATGCAGTCTATAATTTTGAAAACGCATTCAAATGTTATGATCATCCTACTAAATGCATCAAATTCAATAAGGATAAGAAAATGGGAATGTGCATACAAAATAAATGCAATTATATAATGTATATTAAAAAACAAGCGTGAAATTGAACTTTAATTTTGAAAAGATTTATAAATTACTAATGTTTATTATTAGTATAATATAAGGGGGCATAAAATGGAAGATAAGAATCTTAAATTAAAATTAAAGAGTGAATTGAAAAATAAAATGCCTAAGCGTATTTTTATTGAGCTTCTAGATGATATGGGCATTGACCAAGAATTAGGGAAAAATGAAGCGGTAGATTTTATTTTTGAAAAATATTCCAATGAACAAGTTAAAGATCTAATTTTAAAGGAATATGATAAAAATAACCTTTCCAGAAATAAGGAAAAATTCTTAAATACCATTAATAGAATAAGCATTGATGAAAGGCCTAAATTAAATAAGAAAGATGAAAGAGAAAATAAAAGAAAACAGCGCCAAAAAAGAATTCAAAGAAATAAAGAAAAACAAAAGAAAAGAGAAGAAGAAAGAAAAAGACAAATAGAGGAAGAAAATAAAAGAAAAGAAGAAGAAAGAAAAAGAAACATTGAAAGGTTAGAAAGAGAAAATAAAAGAAAAGAAGAAGAAAGAAAAAGACAAATAGAGGAAGAAAATAAAAGAAAAGAAGAAGAAAGAAAGAAACAATCTACTACTGAAGACAAAATTGAAAAAACAAAAACAGCACCAAAACAAGCAGAAGAAAAACCAAAATTAATCAAAAATGATGATAATCCCATTGACAAAGAGGAATATATTGAAAATATTATTAAAAAATATAAATTAAAAAATCCGACAAATTATCATAAGAGAAACTTATATGAGACTTCAGAAGAGGATATAGAAAAAGCATTTCAAAGAAAATTCGATTATCCTGCTGTACCTGAATTGAACATTAACCATGCACTTTACTCAAATATTTACTTCCTATATGATTACATTAAAAATGATGATCGTGAATATTACAAAAACAGAAATGTTGAATTAAGTGAATATGTGAAAGAATGTTTTAAAATAGATGAAAAATTAATCAAATACAAATATCACAATAAATATATCCCTAGTTTCACAAAAGCCCTTTTTAAAGGTGTGAAAAACATTTATAAAACATATTTTATGGATAAAGAGGGCGTAGCACTTATTTCAGTGCCTTCTTCAACAAAAGATGAAGATCCACAAACAAAGAAATCCATAGTTGCCATTAAAAAAGGAAAGGAAGATGGAGAATATGAATATGATTTTGAAATCCTTGATTATAGTGACCTATTAATCAGATGCAAAAGTGTCAAGTCCTCATCTAAAGGTGGAGGCAGGTCATTGGATAAGCATTTTAAGTCTATAATATTCAATGAAGATAAAGAATTATCCGATTTGAAATTGGGTTATATACTTTTAGATGACATCACAACATCAGGAAACATTATGTATGCATGTAGAAGCATTTTAATTGACAATGGATTTAAAAATGAGGACATTATTTCTCTAACAATTGGTAGAACTGTTGACAATGATGAATTGATTTACACTAAAGATGGACTCATAATTGAAGTTGAACCATATAAAGTGGAAAGGTGGAATGATGAATAAATTTAAGGAATTGCTTTTTTTAAGCAATATTAAACGTGTAGGAAAAGGCACAATCAATGATAAATATTTGGAATTAGTAAAGAATTCAGAAAATTTTAACGATTTAATTTCCAATAAAGTAATCACTTCCAAATACTCAAAAGAGAAAATAGTAGATGCCATTGCAAAGACTGAACCTATATATGAAGAAGTAATAAACAATCCTGAAATAACTGTAATAACCCCATTCGATCAAGAATACCCTGATAAATTAAATGATATGGGAAATAAAAAACCAATATTCTTATATGTGAAAGGAAATGTGGAAGCATTATCCAAACCTAATATGGCAGTTATTGGAACAAGAAAACCTTCTGAAAACAGCCAAATTTTTGAAAAAGAACTTGTTAAAGCAGTTTTAGACCAATCAGATAGAGCAATCATAAGTGGTCTTGCATTAGGTTGTGATAAGATAGCTCATGAAACAACTGTTATGGAAAATAAAGTCACCATAGCAATATTGCCAAGTGGATTCAATAATATTGCACCAGCTTCACATAAAAAATTAGCAGAAGAAATCATAGAAAATGGAGGTTGTTTGGTTTCAGAATATGCACCAAATATAAAAGCCAACAAAGGTTATTATGTAGATAGGGATCAAATAGTTGCTGCATTTTCAGATATCAACTTTGTTATCCAATGTGGAGAAAAAAGCGGAACAATGCATACTGTAAATGCCACTATAAACTACAAAAACAGTGATAGTGATTATCATAGAGATTTATACGTTTATCTTCCAAATGAATTATCAAAAGAAAATTATATTAATGATAATCCTATTGGTGATTATAGTGGTAATGTTAAGATATTAAATGATGGAAATGGAACTAGAGTTAGCGATATTGAAGAGTTTTGTGAAGAATTAGCTATCTTGGATTCCAGTCCCAATATTAAAAAAAGTTCTAAACCTAAATCTACGAAAAAATCTAAGCAAACAACTTTATTTTAAATTTAAATGATGAATTTCATCGTTTTCTTTTTTTTTCAAATCCTCTCCAAAAAGAACTTAAACTCATTATGATCCATAATCTCAACCATTTCAAATAATCCAAGCTCTTTCAATCTGTCAAAAGGTTTTCTAAGAATAAACCTATAAGACCCTGCCCTATCTGCAGCAGGATTATGCTTATCAGAAATAGCTACAACAATGTAAACCTTCTTTATATTAAGCAAAAACTCATTGATATCTATCATATCTTCTTTAGAAATCTTATTTTTAATGCAATAATCCTTATAGACATTAGGTAAAGCCAAGTCAAGGGTTTCAAATGGCTTCAACCTTAACTTAAATGCAAGTTCATCACCATAACTGTTATAAACCCATTGCAATCTTTCATAATACTTGTCATAACATTGTGAATCCTTATTCATATTATACAAGATATCCTGAAGCTCTCCTCTTTTGCTATTCCTATCTATTTTCACTCCCTTGTACTCTATGAAATATAGAACTTTTCTCTTTTTATCCAAATACAAACCGTCACAGGTAGATGGCAGGTTACAAATATCTATAGTTTCAGTATCCCTACAAATATCGTCAAAGGAATACATCATGAAATCACTACTTACAAGAGGTTCCTTGCTTTTGCTTATACATTCCTTGTGTTTAATTGAAGGACAATCCTTATCGTGAACAGGACATGGCATTGATATCTCACTTACAGTCTGATAATACTTACCATAAAAAGACAAAAACTTATCAAACTTTTCTATATCATCCATCCTAATCACCATCTAGTTTCTTGAACATCAAGTCCATCTTGATTTCATCAAGGATATCATATGGTTGTCCCAGGTTTCTGTAGATTGCTTCAAGATTATTGGAGTCAACAGAAACAATGTCATACTGATACCCTTCTGCTTTTTGAGTCAGATAGAAGAAGCTCTCATCAATCAAGTCATAGTATTGGGAATATAATTCAATAGCTTCAATAAAGAAAGGACTGTGTGAAGCGATGTAAATGCTTAAGTCAAGCTCCTTTACAAGCAAAACAAGAATCTTTGCAAACTTGATCTGCCATTCTGGGTGAAGATTGACTTCAGGCTCATCCATGATAAGGAAAGAATTAGGTTCAAGTTCCTTGTTGTTTAGAAGTGTTTGAATGATTGCTACCTGCTTAACTCCTGAAGATGTGTTTTTCATATGTGATTTGAATCCGTTTTCCCTAACGAAGAACAATTCGCCGTTTTCCTTCTTAATCTCTCCACCGAGAATTTCCTTAATGAGCTTTTCAACTTCCAGCTCTTCATCGTTAATGTCTTCAGTTATTTCCAAAGCAGCTTCCAAGCTTTTAACATGCTCTAAAAAGTAGGTTCCACCAGACTTATTGTCAAATAAGGAGAATGAATCAAAGTAAAAGACTTTACTTATATCTAATTCTCCTTCTTTATCAAACTTATAGTTCTTGAAATCAATAGTGTATGAAAACTCATCATCACAGTATATGTAAGCGTAATCCTTGTTTTCCTGAGGACCTGTTATATCGAATTCACTATCAAGCAATTCCTTTATTGTAGAGTCATTCTCTGATGAAATGGCCCTTAAGAAACAGTATAACAAATTGCTTGTGGTAGACTTTCCAGTACAGTTCTTACCACCTATGACATTGATTCTTCCTATGTCCATATCCGCATGATTGATTGAACCTACATTATTGATTTTAAATTTAAAATTAGACATGTTATCCCCGATATATGATTTTTAATAATAGTATGTTTTTTAAAAATTTAAATCTATTGAAATTTTTTTATAAAATCATTATAATTTTTCAACCTAATTATAATCTAATAATAAAATAAAGACCATATTTTATTTAAAATAAAAAATTAACAATATATAACTATTTATAACCAAAATAAAGAACAAATAAATCTTTAAATAGTTAAAAAATCAATATAAGAAAATATAGTTAAGTGGCTTTAATAATGAAATTTAAATTAAAAATAGTTTAAAAAGAGTTGAAGCGAAGATACTTGCTAGGGAGGTGATTATATGCGGGAAATAATTGATATTGCCCTTGCACTATATTATTTTGTTTGCACTATATTAATAGTGCAGACAATAATAAAAGCAAGAAAGAAGTAGGGAAACCCCTACTTCACTAATATCAATTATATTTTTCCCACTATATAAGATTAACTAAAGAAATTAAATAAAAAAGAAAAAGAACCATAAATAGTTAATTATCTATTAAAATAACTCTTCTTTTTCTTTTTTTTATTTTACACTAATTCAAAACCTTTATATACTACCATTACATAAACTTGTTAAATCAATTTTTATACGGTGATATTTATGTCAAGTAAACTTGACAAACTAATAGCATCCTACAACTCTGTGGAATGTGAATTCAATGTAGACAAATCCATAGAAGTCTGTAAGGAAATACTGAAAATCAATCCTAATCTAATCGAATATCAGGAAAACCTGGCTTGCGATTATTACGAAAATAAGGAATATGAAAAATCAATCGAACTTTTTAACAAATGTATGGAAAATGGCGGAGTGAGTGACAGCGGTTTTCTTATGATAGCGCTTACCTATATAAAAATGAATGAAATAGCTAAGGCATTGGAAATCTTAAAGGAAACCAAGAATAATGAAAGATACCTTTTGAATCATTTGATTGTATACAGGGAACTTGAAGAATACGAAAATGCAATCGAATACGGAGAAAAAGTGCTGGACTTGAATCCTGAAAACACATTGGCATTGTTTCACATGTCAGAAATCTATGATGAAATTGATGACAGCGAACGTTCCATGTTCTATTACAATGAGCTTGCCAATGTAGTTCCATCAATGAAGTCTGCTGTACTGATTCGCTTATACTCTCTTGGCAAATACGATGAGCTAATCGAGTCCTTTGAAGAGCAAAAACAAAAGGGAATCTTTGAAAAGGACCCATTTCAATTATGTCATAGGGATGTCATACTATGAATTGAACAGGCCTTACGACTCATTGAAATACCTCATTAACTCAGACAGACTCTATCCTACAGCGGATAAGAAAACTGCAATAGCTAAAAACTATATTGAAATACTAAAGTTCGAACTAGCTCATAAATACCTGGAAGAAGCATTGAAAATCGATGAAATGGACAAAACAAGCTTATTTTTAATCACCGAAACTTCCTATTATTTAGGAAACTATTATCTGGCAATCGAATATGCAAACAAGCTATTGAGTAACTACCAATATGACAAGGCATTCCATGTCCTTGGAGCAATCTATTTCGACTTGGGAGACAATCAAAATGCATTTGAATCCATAAAGGTTGGAACACATGTTATGCTTCAGAATTGGGATTACAGTAAAGGACCATATAAAGAATACATTATGGAAATTGCCAAAAGGCTATCCAAGGCAGGATATGCAGAAAGAGCTGAAAACATCTATAATAAACTACAATCAAAACATCCGGATTATTATACAATATACCTGGAACGTGCTAAGCATTATAAAAGAGTTGGAAAAAAAGAACTTGCTGAAAAGGACTTTGAAAAGTACAATGAATACATGATGGAAGAGGAAAGGGAATGGAGAGAATTCCTAAAAGAAATAGGGGAAGATGAAGATGATGGATAAAAATCCTAAATCTCATTCATCTTTACTTTCAAATCAAATTTAGCGAATTTGGTCTCTTTGAGGAACTTGTCCATATCCTTATCCAGCTTGCGGGCAAGGTTTTCAACAAGCTCTTCAAATTGATCGAAATCCTCCTTGTCCAATGATTCAAGTCCATGAGCCAAGATTGAATTATTTCTTTTAATGGTTATATTGTTGATGCTATGCCTATTTTCTGCAAAGTACTTTCCCAATTCATCATCCAATTCTGCCAATAGCTCATAATCCTTGATCAATCCTATTTTTATTTTGCCTTCATCCCTTGTTTTTTCAAGTGCATCAATGAATTCCTGGCTGACTTTTTTCTCTAAAAGTATATTAACATCAATATCTGAACTTGTTAATCCATAAGAAGCAAGCCTAATTTGTGCAATCAATTCAAATGCCCTATATAATCGAGCGATGGCATCATCATACTTATATTCCTCTGCCCTTCTTATTGAATTATTAATCAAGCTTGCAAGAATATAGCAGTTCTTGAGATTCTCGTGTTGAGACCTTACTATAGTGCCTAATGCCTTAAGGTTAATCTTGATATCATTCTTGATTTCATTAAGCTCTAAGAGATTCAGGTCAACTTTAGTGAGAAAATCGTAAGCGACATCAAAGTCCATATTGTCCCATGCATAATATGCATTGGAAAGATTCATAAGGTCCTCTGTGTGAATGCTTTCATCAACTATTTTTTCCAATATTTCACTTGCAGTGTAAAATCTGTTTGCATTGAAGTAATTCCTGACTCTCATTAGTGAAAACTTGTCATAGACCTTATAGAGGTTTTGATACTTTATTGTTTCTGTACCAAGGGATACTGTTCCATTCTTCCTGTCTCCAGTAACACTGATAAGGTCCACTGAATAGAACATTCCGCAGCAAGCCATTGCAGCGGACATGGTTTTGGTTCCGGAAGTGTAATCCATGATAATTTCATGCTTGTCTTCGGATAAGATGTTGAATTTCCATACCATTCTTTCAAATGCTTCAAAGCAGTCATTGAAACTGTCTATATCATTTAAAATAGCAATTTCATAGTCTTCACCTTCAATGAATACATCATCATCAGCCTCAAAGAGTTCCTTAACATAATCGATTGTATTCATTGATATTTCTGAGGCAAAGAACACTATATAGTCTGGAGAGATCTTGTTAATTGAATTGTATAATACCTTAGCCAATCTTTGATAGCTCTCCTCATCTGAATTTGGATTAACTCCTGTTCCCACTGTCATAAATAGAGTCTTTATTTTCCTTCTCATGATACCACTGCAAAAAGTAAAATAAGTTAAATAATAATTTTTTATTTTAAATTAATAAAAATAGTCTATTTTTAAAATTATTTATAATTATCTAATGGGATATTATATTTCTAAAATTTTTTCGATGAAAATCAATTCAATGATGAAAATACAATTTATTTGTTTCGTTATAATATAACAAGTCAAATATAGTTTACTATATCTAAAAAAATATTCTGATTAGTCTATAAAATTGATTTAAAGCAATAATATTCAATTTAAAAATCGATAACATTATATACTATGTTTTTGAAATGAATGATTGAGTATTAGGATTTATTGTAAGATCATTGAGTTCTCAAAGAATGAATTTGATAACTGAAGTGATACCATGAACATAGAAAAATATCCTCAATACCAATTATATAAATTTACCTTATTGCTGGAAGAGAATAAGGCAATGTATATAAAACCAGATATTGAATCTCGTGCAGTAGATGGAACAATAATAAATAGGGCATATTATAGTGCTTATTCCTATGCTCTCTTATGGTTAGAAGAAATTTCAGGATTTAAACTTAAACAAAAGTGGGAATATGAAGCAGAAGGGAAAAAATATGTTTCTGAACATAGGCAAGTTAGAGATTGCTTAATAAAGTATGAAAAGATGAAAGCAAGTAAAAATTTATATGAATTGCATAGATTACGTAAAAAAGCAGATTATAAATTATTTAATCCCTTAACTGAAAAAGAAATTAATGATTCTATAAAATATATGGAAAATGTTTTAAATGAATTAAAATTTGAAAATAAATGAAGGTAAAAAAATGATATATAAGCTAATAAATGAAGATAACACCCTTGTAAATGAATACCCAGCACCGCAAATCTACAAAACATTATCAGATGAAGAAAAAAATAACATATACACTTTTAAAAAAGAAATAGAAAAAATCACAATCCCTAAAGGATTGGGAAAAGTCTATGTAAATGTTATGTACGACTGCATTCAACTTGAAAAGGAGTATATTATAAAGTATTCAAATGGACATAGCCATGAATATTATGAAAAAGAAATAGAAAAAATATGCAATCAAATGGAATCTTTTTCAAAAAAGAACAATCTATTTGATTTCTATCTTGGTTGCCATATTCTATTAATGGATTAAATGTTAATTAATTTCTAAAAATTTAAAAAAAGAAAAAATAGATTATTTAAGCATAGTACTGAAGAGGTTTGTCATCCTTTTTCTCTTCGCCTAAGCCAAATAATACTTGGAACAATTCAGAAAGGTCTTCAACTGGACCGATTCCCAATTTAAGACAAGCTCCAATGTAGAGTTTTTCAATATCCTCATCAGCTATCTTTTCACCGTTTTCAGATTTGAGATAGCCTAAGAAATATGCTGCTACAATTGGGCCAATTCCGTAATCTGGGAGCTCTCTTTCTTGTTCCTGTTTTTTTAAAATATTGCTTTTTCCTATCATCATATCACCGGAACAAAATTATAAACTTCGTCACTTATAAAGGTTTGCTATATTAAACCATTTATGAAAAAAATAGATGAGAATTTAAAAAAAATATTGAATTTAAAAAAATGTGGAAGAAGATGAATTTAAAAAAATAAAACTTAATTTTAAAAAAAAGTAAAAAAAGATGAAATTAAGTCTCATACTCAACATCAGATCTTAATCCAACCAATGAAGCACAGACTGCTATTACACATAAAATAGCTGAAATGATACAGGAAATCCTTGAACTTTCCATAAGCAATGGATAATACTCAGGAACAATAGGCACATTTCCCATAATGTATGCAAATATTACAGTCAATAGACCAATACTTAAAGTCTGACCGATAACTCTCATTGCTGCAAGGGATGCAGATGCAGTACCTGTTTCCTCTTTAGGCACAGAACTCATAATTGCATTTGTATTTGGAGTTGAAAACATTCCATAACCGATTCCCTGAAGGAACATTGCAATTATAATGAGATACAATGGAGTTGATTCATTCAAGAAGCATAAGATCAGAATAGCTACAGTTACAAATCCCATTCCAATAGCTGCAAGCTTTTGAGGATCTATCTTATCGGATATTCTGCCTGATATCGGTGCCAATATTGCCATCATGACTGGTGTTACGATTAGAAGTAGACCTGATATTTGGGAGTCTAAGCCCATAATGTATTGAAAATGATAGGTTACTATGTATGTGATTACGAAAGTTGCCAAATAACTTATCAAGGATGCTAAATTTGAAGAGGAGAACCTTGCATTCTTAAACAATCTCACTTCGAATACAGGATTATTGACCCTCAATTCAATATACGCAAAGCAAATCAGTAAGGCCAAACCAACTATTAATAATATCTTACCTAAGCCAGTATTTATTACAGTGAATCCATAAACAAATAGCAGGATTCCAATCATATAGACAATTGATCCTAATTTATCTATAACACCATCATACATTGTCCATTCGTCATCAAGACTGTGGCATAGATAAGCTGAAAATATAAGGAAAGGAAGCATTACATAGAAGATACTTTGCCATCCAAGGTAATAGATTACAATTCCACCGATAACTGGAGCGGATGATAAACCTATATAAACTCCAGCAATATTCAATCCCAATGCTTGTCCACGGGTTTCTGGAGGAACAGCTGAAACGATTAATGCCATTGAAGCCACATTGATGAATGCAGTTCCTATTCCCTGAACGACCCTTGAAAACAATAGTAGTTCACTGGTAAATGAGAAGCATGATATGATCACTCCCACCATAGTGACTATGATTCCAATGAATAATGACCTTTTAAGGCCGTACTTGCTTGTATATTTTCCTAAAGGTATTGATAATGCAGCAATTGCAAGCAAAAATATGGTAGCAACCCAATTCTGAACTATATTGCTCATTGAAAGCTCACGAGCAATAAGAGGAAGGGCAACTGAAATGTTTGCTAGAAAAGCAGTGACAAATGAAACAACTGCAGCAAGCAGAATAACTGATTTTTCCAAACCTAATCTATTGACAATACCCACATTAACACCTTTTGATTGATATTATTAATTATAATTTAGATTTAATATAAATTTTTATATAATTTTTAAAAACAGAAAAAAATAGCTAAAAACATTTTATATAATTTTTAAAACAGTTCATTGAAAGAAAAATAGCTAAAAACTAAATAAATGTTAAAAAATATTAAAAAAAGAATAATTAAAAGAAGAGGCTAGATAAAGATTATAACGATTTGCAGAAGAGATTGCTATTATAATGTTTTGTGATTTAGAAATTTTTAAATAATATTTGGATTGTAGTGATTTTTAAGATTTAAATAAACTTTTTTTCTGCAAATCATCATAACCTTATCTAAAATGCATTAAGGAGAGAAAATAAGTAAATGTACTTATTATCTTTATTTGCACAATATCATTTTCAATAAACTTTCAGATTCTAACTTTAAAGGTAACACAGCGATAATATTTAAAAAATAATAAAAATTTACTAAAAAGTAATATCATGCTTATTTAATATATAGTAGTAATAATCATATAAATTTTGTCTTATTACAAATGGCTAAAAATAGTTTAAATCAGTAATACTCTTTATATAGAGTATTATTTTATAAAAGAATAACAGTGTGAAAGTAATAATAAAAAAGTAATACTCTAATCAAAGATAAAAATATAAAAATATAAAAATATAAAAATAGAATAAAAAAAGAAAAAAGAGAAAAATAATGATTATTATCTCATGTGCAGTGGAAAAGTTTTGGTCCAGGTTTTGCGCCCCGAAGGGGCGGAAAAGCTGGGTTAAAACGCACCACCACCTCCACCACCGGAACCGCCTCCGATTCCTCCTATGGAGTCATTGTTGGCAGCTGAAATGGTAGATGATGCAGTTGCAAATGAACTGTTTACATGATTGTATCCACCAAGGTAATAGAACATGAACAAGTCATTTGTTGTGTAATTCGGATTGTCCAATCCACCGTAAACATGGAGTTTCATAGCCTTATAGACCTCATCCGCTACACCAAGTGCAGTTGCATAGACCAAATACTGGTTCCATATTGCAATTGATTCAGGAGGATGCTCCTTTATCAATGAGTAATCCTTAAGGAACTTCTTGAACTTATCCCATCTTTCAGTGTAAAGCTTTCCTTTAAGAGTGTATTTTCCACCTATTCCAGATGGCATGATAAGGCAAGCAACACCGACTATTGCAAAGAAGATTGCAAATAGAGTGGTTATGAAGCTTCCTCTAAAGTGTATGAAAATGGATAATGCTCCAACGATAATTGACAATATAAGTGCTCCAATACCAAAGTACATCATATAATCGGAACCCTTTTGATCAAAGTATTCCTCGAATACCTCTTCAGGCAAATAGTCATTCTTGAAGTTTTGACACCAATTGTTGTATCTGTCTTGGTAAGAGCGAGCTTGGTTTTCCTCTCTAAGGCAATCCTGCATGTATGAGAAACTGATTCTTCCATTCAATTCATAGGTTCTCAAGATGTCAACCAATTCCCTTTCATACCTTTCAAGACCATCCATTGACTTTACGGTAAGGAAAGTGGTTTTAGTGAATTCAGTATCATCTTCAGAGTCCACTCCAAGTTTTCCCCTATTGATCAAATCCATTATTGTAGCTTGGAAAGCCTTTTGATCCAAATCACCGACATTCTTGCCGAATCCCCCCATAAGGGCATTTACAAATGCTGGGGGATCATTGGTTGGAGGCTCATGCTCATAGATTCCTTGATAGTCTGTTTTCGGTTCCCTTCCAAACTTATAATAGATTGCAAGTGGAATGGCACATAATGCTACAAGGAGATAATTGACAATGGAACCTACAGTGCTTAAGAGGGTCTGTGTATCAGCTTCACTTTTTTGCATGCTCCTTATTTCATCTCCAGCATTCTTATTTATGTGCTGTGCATAAGGAGTGCTGGATGATAATTCCTCCAATGGAATGAGAGCTCTTGCTTCAACATAGCTTCCTTCAGACACTCCATCACTGGAAATCAATAAATTGCCGTCAGACCATTTGGCTTTAGCATCACTGTATGCAGGGTTTATCCAATATTCAAGCTTTGTATCATCTGGGAAACGAATTACAGCATCCAATGCACCTAAATCCTCTTCCCATTCATCTCCCCAAACCTTGTATTGCAATTCAGCCACATCATTGTAGACCTTTACAACATGGGTGAAGTCATATTGGAGATATACCTTAACATCTGTTCCAGATGTAATCTTTTGGGTTTTAGCGGCATCACGGTAAAGATAGATCTTAATCCTTTCCATTCCGCCCTGATCAATTATCTGATAATCGTAATAAGCACCTTCTACATAAACGCGAAGATTCTCAACAGATTGGTTCCTCTTTAGGGGAATATCCCTGTAAACACCATTGGCAGATGAATCGAAATGATAATCAATCTCTTCATAGACATTGATGAGTCCATCCTCGTATACCTGTATATCCACATTGGCATATGGAATGGAATAGTCTACAGCAGATGCTGTAGGCAATATGGATAAGCAGAATATAAGGATTAAAAGAATGGCAAATGCCTTGGTTTTAAAATTCATAGATTTCTCCTATTAACACATGAGAGATACTCCATATGCTAATTCATACCAATATAGAGATTAGAATTCAACTTTAGGTACAGATCTTGCTTCTCCAGCAGCTTCAAAGAAGTCGGCTTCCTTGAATCCGAACATTCCTGCAAAGATATTGCTTGGGAATGTTTGGCACTTGTTATTGTACATCAATACAGTGTCGTTGTAGAACTGTCTGGAATAAGCTATCTTATCTTCAGTTTGTGCTAATTGAGCTTGCAATTCCTTGAAGTTTTCATTAGCCTTCAATTCAGGATAGTTTTCTGCAACAGCAAACAAGGTCTTTAAGGTGCTGGACAATTGATTGTTAGCTTCACTTATTTCCTTAACGCCATTTGCATTCATCAAACCTGCTCTTGCTGCAGTCACATCTTCAAATACTGAGCTTTCGTGAGCTGCATATCCTTTTACGGTTTCAACTAAATTAGGAATCAAATCTGCTCTTCTATTCAATTGAACATCAATTTGAGCCCATGCGTTCTTCACTTTGTTTCTTGCAGTTACAAGGCCATTGTAAATAGCCACAATAGCTACAAGAATAATGATTATTATAGCGATTAAAATTATTAATAAAAGATTCATAGTTTCACCTACGATAATTTGTTATATAATTATTACAATCATTTGATTTATATTTGAAAATCATTCAATTAATTGAAAAGATTTGGGTCCAATAAATCAAGATTATAATTACTATGAAAATATTTATTTTCATTTAAATATTTATTCTTTTGTATTTAAATTTAATGATAATTAATATTTCTTTAAAAAGTAAAGTATACTTGATTAAAAATTGATATAAAAAAAGGACAATTTATTAAACTATTTTTTAAGTGCAAAGAATGCTATTGGCAATGCAAGCAATGTAATGAATGATGATATGAAGTAAACGGGAGCATATCCGCTTGCAGCACTTACAAAAGATCCGAGCAATGCAGGGCCAAATCCCATAGTTCCATCACAGAATATGAAGAATGTGGATATTGCATATGGACGGCGATTTGCTGATGTGTCCCTTGTTACAATGGCTGTGCAAGCTGAATTCAATGTACCGAAACCAAGTGCAGCACAAACTGCACAAATGAAAACAGTTATGGCAGAAGGCATCCAAGCGATTAGAAAGAGCCCGATGGCTTGTGCAATGATTCCAGTGAAACAGACAATCTTATCACCATAATTATCCTGAATTCTCCCTGCAATAGGTCTTGAAGCGACAAGAACAATGGAATAGATTATAAAGAATAGTGAGAATGCACCTACCAAATCAACTTCAACAGCATACAATCTGTAAAATGACAATATGGAAACATATCCAAGGCTTGTAAGTCCTGTAAATAAGGAAACAGGTATAGCCGGAACTTCAAATATCTTATCTATAACCCCTCTGATTCTTCCTTTTTCTTCTAAAATAGCATTATTAGGAGTTTTATCTCTGTCCATGCTATTTTCAATCTCACTATTATGCTTAATTTCATATTTGCTTATATCCAAAAGAAGTATGCATAACAATCCAAGAAAAGCAAAGGCGGTTGCAAGAGAGAAAGAGCCAAAGGAACCCCAATTGTCATAGAAAAATCCTGAAATGTAAGGGCCTAGTCCAACAGCAATTGTAGTTCCAAGCATAAAGTATCCAAAAGCCTCTCCAAAGCGTTTCTTAGGCAATATTGCACTTGCTATAGTAACAATAGCATTTGCAGAAGCACCAAATCCAAGCCCATGAATGAATCTTACAATCAAAAGCAAGCTTACATTATTTGCAAAAAAGTAGAAAATGCATGCTAAAAAGTGAATGCTTAAGAAAATAATGGCTAATTTCTTCCAATCCCTTCTCTCAAGTGCATTTGCAGAGTAAATTCTTGAACAAAGTCCTCCAAAGATGTATATTCCAGATACAAGACCTGCTATGGTAGCGCTTGTTCCCATAGAAGTTGCATACTCAGTAACTGTAGACATCAATGCATACATTACAAGAGCTGAAAATAGCAATGCACCGAAGATTAAAAAGAAGTCTATGGTGAATATCTTATCCCCGTTTTGATTGGAAGTTTTTATAGCGTTCATTAAATATTATTTATATTTTTATTTATTTAAAACTTTTAATTATCTTTTAAAAAATTTTTAAATTAAAAATTAATTTCATAAAAATGCTTTATTTAATTATTTTTTAATTAAATAATTATAATATTATATTTAAAGTGTAAATTATACCTTAAATGAAAAATTAACATCGTATAGAAGATTAATTAAATATATAAACGAAAAATCATAATATTAACTTATGGATTATATTTATATTGATGAAAGCGGGGATCTAGGGGAAGATTCAAAGTATTTTATTATTTCTGCAATAATTTCATCCAATAAAACCGATTTAGAAAGGATAATCAATAAAATTAATAGAATATTTAAAAAACAACTACGTAATTCTAATGAAATTAAAGGAAATAATACGCCTAATTATATTATTAAAAAAATTTTAAAAAGACTTGAAAATATTGACTATGAAGCCGTGATAATAGTATTTAATAAAGAAAATAAAGATAAAATTAAATATTCAAATAATAATGAATTATATGATATAATTGCATCAGAATTGGCTAAAATGATTACTATTAAGCAAAAGACCAGCATTATAATCGATAAATCAAAAACTAAACATAGTGATATTAAACTTTTTGACAAGTATTTTATTGAAAACTTAAATAATAACTTAAATTTTCCTATTGAAATTTCTCATCTTTCATCAACTAATTCAAAAGGATTACAAATTATTGATATAATTTCATGGTCTTATTTTCAAAATTATGAAAAAAACAATGAAGAATTTATAAAATTAATTAAAAATAGTAATGTGAAAATTTTATTTGAAAGATAAAAATAAAAGAAAAGAAGAACCTATAGGGAATTTACTCGCCCCAATTGGGACAATCCCTAATAGGGATACGTTTACCTTTCAAATCTTATAAAATATTATTTGTACTTCATTACTTAAATATTTTATTTTCTATTAAATTAAAAAGACTAACTTTCATCTTCTCTTGGGCTTAATCTAGTTAAAATGATACTGAATGCTAAAACAGCCACCATAATGATTGAATCAACAATCAACTCGAATGCCGCTGCACTCATGAAAAGATCATACATACCGTAAATCCACATTGCAAAGAGAACAAAAGGCAATAGGTACTTGATTATGAATTTCCAGATTTTGCCTACTTTCAAGTGTCCATTCTCATTCAATACAGGAACCAAATCATCAAGCTTATAGAACCAAGCGAATATTACACATTGGACTCCAATCAATAGAAGGATACCGAATTGGTTTACAAATGAGTCAATGATTCCAACAAGATAACTGCTGATTCCAGTAGTCAAGAGGACTGAAAATGCACATCCAACTATTGAAAGAATAGCTGCAGTCTTTTTTCTGCCTAAATTAAACTTAGCGCTTGTAGAAGAGAGCATTGGTTCAAAGAATCCTAATGCAGAGGTTATTCCTGCAAATAAAATAGCCAAGAACAGCAATGGTGCTAAAATCCTACCGATTGGACCCATGATATTAAAGATCATTGGGAAAACAACAAATACAAGCCCAGTTCCTTCAGTAACCAATTTGGTCATTGCCATACCTGAATGGAGTGACATGTAACCAAGAATTGAGAATACACCAAATGCAGTGAATATCTCAAACAAGGAGTTTGAAGCAACTACAATAAGCACATTGTCTGTTAATTTTGAAGCCTTTGGCAAGTAGCTTGCATAAGTCAAAGCGATTGCCTGACCCATACTTAAAGAGAAAATAATTTGAGCAAATGCCGCTAGCCAAATATTGATATCCAAAAGCATTGACCATCTTGGCCTTAAAAGAGCATCAACACCTATCATATGTCCAGGCAATGTCAATGCATAAAAAACAATTATTCCCATTATGACAAATAAGGATGGAATCAAGACTTTTGAAACCTTACCGATACCTTTGTCAACATCCTTATGTGAAATGTACCATAAAACAATCCACATCAGGATTACACAAATGGTTGTAGGGACAAGCAAGAATCCTGCACTAGCCAAATCAGAGCTTCCACCTACAGTGGTTGTGAAGTAAGCTGCTGTATCAGCACCCCAACTGAATGTGAAACTGCTTAGAAGATATACCATATCCCAACTCAGGATAACCATATAATAAATTGTAACAATGAAAACAAAGAGAACAAGAGCCCAAGCTATATACTCGAACCGCTCATTGATATCCTTTAAAATCTTCGAAAAGGATTCCTTAAAACTGAATCCCACACCATATTCAAGTATTAAAAAAGGGATTCCCATAATTGCTATAGCAGTGAAATAAGGAATAAAGAATGATCCTCCACCGTTGGAATACAATACATAACTGAATCTCCAAATGTTTCCAAGACCAACGGCAGCTCCAATCATAGCAAATATAAATGATAGGGAACTATCCCACTCTAATTTTTCACTCATGTTATTAAATCCTAAAATCAATTATTAATATTTTTATAAATATAAATATAAAAACTTAACTTCATTATTTTAATAATTATCAAAAATAAGAAAAATTGATAAAATTTTTAGAAATAAAATTAAAAGAATAAAAAAAGTAAAAAAATAGATAAAAATTCTTAAAAATAGATAAAAAGAATAAAAGAAGTTAAAAAATAGATAAAAATTCTTAAAAATAGATAAAAAGAATAAAAGAAGTTAAAAAATAGATAAAAATTCTTAAAAATAGATAAAAAGAATAAAAAAAGTTAAAAAATAGATAAAAATTCTTAAAAATAGATAAAAAGAATAAAAAAAGTAAAAAAATAAAAAATGTAAGGTACTACCAACTGAGGATAGAATTTTGGTCCAGGTTTTCGCTCCGAAGGAGCGGAAAAGCTGGGATTAGTAGTTAGAAATAAGATGTGATATCCTATCAGTTGTAATGAGACCTTTTAAGTCATCTCCATCAACAACAGGCAAGCATGAAATATTGTATTTCTTCATCAATCTTGCGATATCCTCAATCTCATCTGTTGATTTACAGGTTCTGACATCCTTAGTCATTACTTCTCTCAATTCACTGCAATCCTCTACAATGGATTTGGACAAGTCCCATGCAGTAACGATTCCTGCTAAAGTCTTATCATCGTTTACAACAGGCAAATGAGTGATCTCATTGTCAAACATGATAATTGCAGCTTCCTTAACGGTTGAATCAATGCAAATTGTAGGAACTTCTGTTTTCATAACATCTCCAACATTATGCTCAGATAGGAAATTAGATAAAAGGAAGTTCATTTGACCGTTTTCAAGCAAGAATGCATCGTGACCATAGTCAGACTTGACTTCATTATAGATTACATCCACATCATTGGTTTGAAGTGCAGCCAAAAGGTCTTTAGACTGGTCTACAGGATATAACCAATCAGAATCTACAGCAATGACCTGTATCTTAGCCTCAACATCCTTTAAACCTTCAGCCAAGTTACCGTCTACTGCCAAATCAAAGTAATCAACTGCTTTTGTAATGTATAAATAGGAATTAGCATCAAAGCGTCTTACAAAAGTCTCACCTTGGTGGTGCAAGTAACTTTCAACCTCAAAATCAACAGTGAAGTCATAACTGAGTTCTGTCTTGTCCTGCAAGTCTCTTCCAAACTTCTGATACATTGAAGCATCACTGAGATATGTGATGTGTCCTATCATACGTGCCACTGCAAGACCTGATCTTGGAGCATATTCCTGATCATAGTAATTTCCCTTATTCCAGTTATTGTCTAGAATAATGGATTGCCTACCTACCTCATTAAAAGCGATTTGCTGAGGGGAAGACCTTGCAGTTGTAGCAATTATACTTGCCTTTTTCATCATATTAGGATAAGAGACAGTCCATTGCAAAGCCTGCATTCCACCCATAGAACCTCCAATAACTGCATATAATTTGTCTATGCCTAAATGTTCTATAAGCTTTTTCTGTGCATGAACCATATCTTCAATGGTGATTATTGGGAAGTCAAGCGCATATTTCTTTTCGGTTACAGGGTTGATTGATGCAGGACCGGTTGAACCTTTACATCCACCTAAAACATTTGAACAGATTACAAAGTATTTATCTGTATCTAATGCCTTTCCAGGACCAATAACCATCTCCCACCATCCTGGCTTCTCATTCTTGTTGCCAGTGTACTTACCTGCAGCATGTGCATCTCCAGTAAGTGCATGGCAGACTAAAATAGCATTTGATTTAGCGGAATTCAATTCACCATAAGTTTCATAAGCAAGTTCTACATTGCTAAGGGTCTTGCCAGAGCTTAACTTCAAATCCTCTTCAATAGAGAAGTATTTTGTTATAACTCTACCAACAGTATTTTGTTTCATTTTCAATTACCTTTAAAGTTTAAGAATACTGAATTTTAAATAATTCAGCATACTATTCAACAGCTAGCTAGTATTTATAAATTGAATAAATATTATTTCAGTTTTGTATAGTTAGTTCATAATAACTGAATATTTTCTTAAAGTATATAAGTATTATGCATTATTAATATATATTCTAATACTATTTATATTTACTTATAAATGTTTTATATAAAAAATAGCAAATATTAATATATATAACCCATATATAATCATTTAACAATAAAAATAAGGAATTATCTCATGACAAAAGAAAATCCAATTGAATTTGACAATACTGATTTATTGATTGAATTATATGAACTCTTGTTCAATGATGGAATTACCGTTGAAACAAGCAAGATAGTGTCTAAAATCATCATGGACCTAATTGATAATCATGAAATAGATGAGAATAAAGTCATAAATCACTTCAATGAAAAAAATCCGGAAAACATTAAATTCGATATAAAAGAAGATTTGAAAACAATCTATGAGATTTGTCTTGAGATATACGAGGAATAGTTTAACTATTTTAACAATCTATTCTTTAATAATCTTTTTTTAATAAACTATTCTTTAATAATCTATTTTTTAAAAAATATGTTCTTTAATAATCTATTTAACAAGTTATTTTTCTATTTTTAGCTTATCAATAGCTTTACATGCAGCCAATTGCTCTGCATCTTTTTTGCTTTTACCCACACCATGACCGTAATCAACGCCATCAATCAAGATCCTCATTACGAATGTCTTGTCATGTGGTGCACCATGCTCTTCAAGCAATTCATAGCTAACCTCTACACCTTCAGCATCTCCATACTCCTTGATAGTGGATTTGTAATCATAGAAGAATATGGTTTTTTTCTCAATATATGGGAAAACTGTTTTTTCCAGGAATTCCTTCGCCTTGTCTATTCCTTGATCAAGATAAATGGCTCCTAAAAAAGACTCAAAAACGTCGGCAGTTATTGAAATTACCTCATTGTCAGTGAGCGCATTGTCTTCCAGGTTCAATCTGATGCATTTATCCAAGTTATTTTCATGGGAATATACAATCAAAGCGTTCTGACAGACATAATTAGCTCGAAGCTTAGTCAATTTCCCTTCACTAAAACTAGGATGCATATTCTGGAGGAATTCTGAAGTGAGCATATTCAAAACGGAATCTCCAAGAAACTCAAGTCTTTCATAATCATAATCCAAGTCATGTTTGGCACTGTATGAAGAATGAGTAAATGCAATTACATATAAATCTTCGTTATTAGGTACAATATTAAACTTTTCCAATAATTTCATTTTAATTCACTCAATGATTAATTTATTTAATATAGTTTTAAAAATAGCGTTTAGTGAATTTAGATGAATTATTATAATAATTTAATATTACCCCATATATCATTCAATAAATTAATATTAAATTATCATAACAGCACTATCATTTATCTGCATAAAACTATACTTAACTAATTATTTGTTATCCTTAATATATAAATCTTAAACAATTGTTATGTAAGATTAACTATTTCTAAACAAAAATTAAACATATTTGTCAAAATATTAGTTTTCAAATGCTCTCGAATAATCCATTTATAAATAAACTAATATAATATAATCCAACAAGCATAAAACCTATTTTTAAATAATGTTAAATTGCTGAAAATCAGGTTTAAGTTTCGGCTTAAAGATTTAAATCAGAATTTAAAGAACATTAGCATTTTATGTTTTTTTTAAATAATATATTTTTAATCCCTTTTTAAACGAACAAGGCAAAATTATAGCTAATTTCAATATTAATATAATTTTTATCTTGGATTTTATTAAAATTAAAAGACATATTATAACAAAAAATCAATTAAAATAAAATAAAATAAAATAAATTTAATATTATGCTTTTGGAGAATGAATATGCTTCTTAATTGGTGTGAAGAGATAACAAATATAGACCCTTCAATAAACTTTAGAGCTATAGGCGGATGGGTAAAAACCGTCACAGGATTAGATAAAAGTGTGTTGAATGGATTTTCCCTTGTAGGGGAATTTGTTAAGGCAGGAGACTATAAAACCGAGTTTTCAGATGGATTATATCTTGACTGCAATAAGGAAGGAAAGAAATCCAATCCAAAACAAGACTTTAGATTGTTTAGACTTAAAAACGGCAAATTGACACTGATTGATCAAGTCTACAACGGCAAGAAAAACTGGGCTGTAGAGCTATGGGATAGTGTCAGTGAAGAGATAGATCCAAACTATCAAGAGAATGAAGTTGATAAGATAATGACCATTATCCTGGATAAGACTGGAAAAAATGTGAAATTGTTAAAAAAGCTTCAACTGGAGTTAGATCAGGTCATTGCTGATTTTCAATAATCATTAAAACTACTTTTTTTAAATAATTCTTAATCTAAAAACTCTTCTTTTAAAATATTTTAAAATTAATTTGATGTAAATCTACTTTTTTTATAAAAACTATTAGTTAGTTAAAAATACCTCAAATAAGCTAAATAGATTAAAAAATAAGATATGAAATACCTAAAATAGGCTAAAAAGATTAAAAAATATAATATAAAATACCTAAAATAGACTAAATGAAATAAAAATAATAAAAATAGTAAGTGGTTTTGAGATAATTAGCTTTAATAAAAAAGTTTTGATCAAACTTTTTTAAAAGTTTGATTGGATAATTCGCTTTTATTATCTCAAATAAATTTTATATGCTTAAAAACTTTGGCAAACCTATACTAATCTTTGACGAGTGGTAGGTTTTTTGTTTTGCCAACTGTATCTTCTTATTTTACTGGATTTACCGAATCCACAAGAAGCACAAACTTTCTTACGTACGTGGTATGAGTTTTTACCACATCTTCTACATCTAATATGGGTCTTTTTATTCTTTTTACCCATTGATGGAGTTCCTTTCACTTCTATCTCCTCCTAAATTAATAACAACAATAATCGTAAATTTTATCGAATTCCGTAGAATTCATAAATGGTCTATAAAACAGTCTTATTTGAAATAAGAACATAAAATAGATAATTAATTAAATTAATTCATAAAACAAACTAATTTAACTAATAAATAATAATTCAATAATCTTTATTGAGTAGAACAAAGAAAAACTAATAGAAAAAATAAGAAACTAAGTTTCTATGGAGAAATGTATACAATATTGTCTCCTCTAATGAGAACAGTACCTAATCTTCTCATTATTTCTCCTTTTTCTAATTCTTCAGCATCATTAAGTACTAAGTTCATGTGTAAGTCAAAACTTTTTAAGATACCTCTGAATTCTCTTTCTCCTTTGAGTTTAATCAAAACTGGAGAGTTTACTGCTTTTCCTAATGCGTCAAGTGGTCTTTGAACATTTTGTTGTCCGCTCATGATTATCACCTATACTATATTAAATATGTTCGTATAATATATAAACTTAACTATTTTTCCTATTCAAATAAGGAAAAAAAGCCTCTTTTTAAAACAAATATCAAGCTATAATATTTATTTTAAGATATTATACCAGTAGTTAAGGAATTTTTTAGAAAAAATAAAAGACAATATGTTTTAGACACAAAATCTCTATTATTAGAATTTTTCTAAAAATTAATAAATTAATAAGATCAACTATAAAATTAAAAAACCAAAATTATCTTAAAAATTATTAAAAATTATTAAATTCCAATAAGATTTGAAAATAATCAATAATAATATAGCTAAACCAAATTAATATTAATATAATATATATTTTAAATAGTATATAAAGGTTTTTACCTAAATAGCCCAAATAGTTAATATTTATCCCTATTTTCAAATGAAAATAAATAAAATTATTCAATATGGAAAAAAGAATAAAAAATAATTAGTAAATTAAGAAAAGAATAAGAAATAAGAAAATAAAAAAAGATTAGGATAATAAAAATATGAAATAATTGATAAAAAATTAGAAAAATTATAAAATATCCTTTATGTCAAGAACAGGAGTTCCATTAAGCATGTCAACTCCAGTGAACTTAATTACATTACCATCAATTTCTGTTATCCTTATTGTAGAGACTCCAATTGGATTTGGCCTATTAGGGGCATGAGTTGAAAACAATCCCTTTATTGGACCGTCTCCCCTAAATGGGACTCTTTGCTTAAATCCTTCTGACTTATGGAAATGGAATAATACCATATACTCCTCACCGACTTCCATGCTGGACATGCTTTCAAGATACTCTTCATTTATGATCATTTCAGCTTCCACATCACCTGACTCCCTAGTGGATTTAGGCATATTCTTCACATCTTCATATGGAGACTTGATGTATCCAATCGGCTTAAAAATAATTTCTTCATCCATATAATCAATCCTAAAAATAATTTACAATGTCTAATTTAAAAAATAAAAAAAAATAAAAAAGAATAGAAAACTAATTAAAAATCAATCAAAATCAGTATCCATAATGGGAATCCAATTGCTTTTCAACATCAAGCAATACAGAGTTAATTGCTAACTTCAAGAGTTCATTTCCATAAACTTCATCAACATAAACGCCGTTTTCTTCAATGTCCATTGCACCTTCTTCAATGTTAGGGTCATTTTTTCTTGCTTGGCCAAACATGTATAGGCCAACTTCACCATATTCGCTTAAATCAGTCTGATTCTTGACTTCATCCTCATTGATGATACCTAAAACCTTTGCCATGGACAATTCACCGGAACCTCCATGTGGCCCTTCAGATTCAATGATCTTGCTGTTTAATGTAATGAGAAGGCCTGTTTGCTCTTCAATATCATATAATTTAGTAACTATAGGCAAATTGCCACCATGACCATTTACAATCACTACACTGCTGATTCCCAAATGCTTCCTTGCTGATTTCAATACATTAACGATTTCATCTGTCAAGTCATCTAAGGAAACATGTATTCCATGATTGATCTCCTTTATCTCATGAGCAGGATAAATTACTCCCAAGAACTTGGCTCCGCTTTCCAAAGCAGCATGGAAAGCTATATATGAAGCTATCTTAGCATCTGTATCAATAGGAAGTGCAGGACCATGATTTTCAAGATGTGATCCAAGTGCAATTATTCCAATCTTATGAACATTTGGATTCTTAACATTTCCAGCGTTTACTCTCAATTCAACCATATTATCACTTAAATAAATAAAATTAACATTAATAGCTAAGGATTAACTCTTAAATAGTCAAATAGCTATAAAAATATTTTACACTTCCAAATTCCAAATTGCATCTCCAACATAATGAAGTGATTTGATAGCTTTTCCTTCAGAATTTTCAACCATTTCAGGACCAGTTATCAATGCGATTCCCATTGCTAAAGGCTTATTATGTGTTTCCTCAACAATGATTACAACATCATCTTCCACAATGGATTCGTCCGCATCAACAATACCAGGGCTCATTACATCTGCACCCTTGGTTACAAACCTTACTGCACCCATATCCACTACAACCACCTTGCTGTCCAATTCTATATTCAATGCAGCCTTAAGTGTAGGATATGGCTTGCCGTTAATCATAATGATGTAAGGCTCTCCATTGACTAGAATGAAATCATAATCCTCTGCTTCCAACATCTCAAGAGTGTCCTTGTTGTTGATGAAGGACCCGTAATCTCCAAGCTCTTCCTTAATGGCTTTCACTTTCTTTTTCTTTAGGAAATATCTTTTTTTTATTTTCAAAACCAGCACCTTAAAATTTTATAGTAGTTAATTTCATTAAAAAAATCTTATGATTATTTATGTACTTTATTTTAATAATATTTTACTAAAATTCAATAAAATCATTCAATGAAAAATACAAATTAACATAGTATAGTTTTTATATTTTGGAATACAATATAGTAATATTAAATTAATTTAGAAATAATCTTTAAATAAGTTAAAATGATTATTTAGAAGATTAAAGTGTTCTATTTTTCAATTTAATCAATTAATTTATTAAACAATTTTGTGATTTTTTATGAGTGATAAAAACGAATGGGGCAGTAATCTATCATTTGTTTTGGCAATGGTAGGTTCTGCTGTAGGACTTGGAAACATATGGAGATACCCATACGTTTTATACAGCAATGGTGGAGGAGCATTCTACATTCCATATATCGTTGCTATATTGCTGATGGGAGTTCCATTTTTAATCTTGGAATATGGTGTTGGATATAATTTCAAATCATCCTTTCCAAAGGCTATTCGTAAAATACATGCAAATTATGAATTTTTAGGATGGCTCTTGCCTATTTCCGTATTCATAATTATGATCTATTATTCATGTATACTTGGATGGGATGGAATATATGTAATTTTGAGTTTCTTTAAGGGATGGGGAGCAGACCCTAATACCTACTTTGCAACAACCTTGCTTCAATCTCAGGAAACCTTTAGCGGAATAACTAACTTCATTCCAATCATTGCTACAGCAATGCTTGCAAGTTGGGCAATTATATGGTACATTTCCCACAAGGACCTTGAGGAAGGGCTTGGAAAGGTAAGTAAAGTTCTTGTTCCTTTATTGTTTATAATCATGATTGTGATTGTAGCTTTCTCCTTAACCTTACCTGGTGCAATGATAGGATTGAATGAGCTCTTTTCACCTGATTGGAGCTTGCTCTTGGACTTTGACATATGGATGGCCGCATTCGGTCAGATAATCTTCTCATTAAGCCTTGGTATGAGTATTGCATTCACTTATGCAAGCTATACCGGAGAGGAAGGGGACTTGATTACAAACACATTATCCATTGCATTTGCAAATTGCGCATTTGAAAACTTCTGTGCATTAGGGGTTTTCTCAATCCTAGGATACATGTCACTTCAAAGCGGTACAGCAGTTGCAGACCTTGTAGCACAAGGTACAGGATTGGTATTCGTAGCTTATCCAACTGTTTTGAATGTATTAGGCCAATATGCAATCATCATTGGCCCTTTGTTCTTCTTGACAATTTACCTTGCAGGACTTACAAGTATCTTGTCCACTATCGAGCCATTGGCATTCAGTATTCAAAACAAGTTCACATGGTCCCGTAAGAAGACCATGACCGTCCTTTGTATAATAGGAGCTGCCTTATCCATGATGTATGCAACCTCCTACGGTGGAACACTCCTTGGATACGTTGATGCATATATCAATCAAATAGCTATTCTCTTCGGAGTATTATTGGAATGTAACCTATTTGCATGGACTTTCAATTGTGAAGAGCTTATTCCAACTTTAAATGCACGTAGTAAAACCATTAAATTAGGCAAATGGTGGATTTATATAGTTAAATATATTTTGCCATTAGTGATAGCAATTGTATGGATTGGTGGAGTATTGGACATTATAAATACCGGTTCAATGCATGAATTGATCGTATTTGGTGTTCTTACTGTCATATTGATTGCATTAACTGCAATATTCACCAAAATGCCTGCTACTAACGAAGACTGGGATAAGACTGAATATAGATTATAATTTATTTTAAATTATTTTCTATTTTCTTTTTTATTTTTTTAATAATTTTTTGAAAAATTAATCTTTTTTTTCTTTTTTTAGAAATAGCTGCATAATATAATCATTAAAAATCAGAAAAAAATAGTCAATTAATTAGAATGAATTTAGAATCCAATCCATAATAATGGATTAAGATTCAAATCATCCTTCAATACCTATATTGCAAGATAAATCCTGCAATACACCCTATAGATATTGAAAAAAACATATATTAAAAGTTTGGAATAAAAAGTTCAAACAGAACTTTTTAAACTCTAATAATGATTATGAAATAAATAATATTTAAAGGTTTTTAATGATTTAAGATTGTAGGAAGTGACATTGCAAAGAAAACGAAACTCATAACAACAGGGTTTGGTTGTTAAAAAACAAAAGTTTGCAATATTGTTTTTTCCTACAATCTAAAGGAGACATTATGGCATCATAACAGTTTAACCATTACCATTATGATGATAAAGGTCATAAATCCCAAGTAAATGAGATATAAAACCAGTGCCATCCAAATCTTAGATTGGGCAGAAATAATGGCCCCTCCTTTTAATATATGTTTTACCAAGTGTGAGTTTTCATTAAAGATACAATTCTTTTTCCAACTCATGGCAATACTATAAAAATACATAATATCACCTCCTGGACTTAAAGAGTTTACGTTTTGGTATAAAAATATGTAATTCTTATTATTTATAGTTTATTTTTAATATAAAAGATTATAAATACTTATTTTTTAATAATATTTATTAAATATCGAAAAAATAAAAAAATAGTTAAAAATATTAAATTAAAACAATATTAAATAATTTAAAAAAAGAAAAAATTTTAAAAATATAAAAAATCAATCTATTTTTTCCAAGAATCTGCTTCCTAAATGCTCTATATTTACTACACCCGCTAATTTTTCCTGAATGTTTTTAATCATGTCCTCATTATTGGAAGCTACAAAATAAATCACATTTGCTTCATACTGCTTTTCAACAACAGCCAAATTCTTTGACCTGATCTCATTGTCAATTGTCTTTATATGCTGATATTCGAAGCTGAATCTGAATATCTCATAGAGTTCCATATCAACAATCTCAGCAATTGAAAGGGTTTCAAGAACTGATTTGCTGTAAGCACGAACCAAACCTCCTGCACCAAGCTTAATTCCTCCGAAATACCTTGTTACAATAGCTACAATGTTTTCCATCTCATTTTTCTTCAATACATTTAGCATAGGCCTTCCTGCAGTTCCTCCAGGCTCACCATCATCATCAAATCCTTCCCCATCGCTAACTACATATGCAGTGCAGTTATGTGTTGCATCCTTGTACTCTTCAGATATTTTATTGATGATCTCTTTTGCTTCCTGTTCATTCTGTGCAGGAAATAGTCTGCAAATGAATTGAGATTTCTTAATATCTATGGATGTTTGGAAAGGTTTAGCTATTGTTTTCATAGTATCAATGCAATATTTTGATTATTAGAAAATGTTTTATATTAATTATTTTATATTATTAACATATACATTTATATGTTTAATGATATAATATTAATTTTGATAAGATTTATATGACAACGATTATGTAAAAATAATCAAAACATAAATTAGATTAGATTAAAATCATCAAAAAGTATCAAAAAAATTATAAATCATCGAGGTGAAATCATGGAAGATAAGAAAGCGAAGTTTATAGTATACATTGTTATAGCTTTGATTGCTTTTATTGCAAGCAGTGCAGTTTATTCTATGACTGGCGGTCTTTCAGATTGGATTGCAACCAGCGATTACGATGAGGATAAAAATAATAACGGTTACTTAGACAGTTCTGAAAATGGAGGAGGATTCTTTTCACTTTTCAATTCTAATGATAAGAGCGACAATAGCGACAATTATAATGACGATGGAAGCGATTGGTCTGAACTGATTGATAAGGGAATGAACAAGATATTCAATTCAGAAGGTTCAGATTCAAGCTCAAGCTATTACTCAAGCTCAAGCTCTGATGACAATCCAGACCTCTTAGCAAGACTTTTAAGATACTTTATAAGCAATGGATAATTAGAGAAAATTCTTTAATTACTCCAATTCTCTTTTTTCACTTTTTTATTTGAATTCAAAAATTTCTTAAAAATACCCGTTTTTTCACTTTTTTATTTGAATTCAAAAATTTCTTAAAAATACCCGTTTATTTTTTTCACTTTTTTATTTTTTTAAAATTCTACTTTTCTAAAAAACCTATTTTAACTTATTTTCCAGATTCCACTATTTTCATCAATTTTTCTGAAACCTGCACTATATCCTTTTTACCAAATGCCTTAGCTATTCTCCTTATTGCATCCAGATTCCTTACATAAGCATCAAGCCAAGAGAATATGTCTCCAGGATATGTTTGGATTTGATATTCCTTAAGAAGAGAATTGGAAATGTCAATTGGATCCTTACCATTCAATCTCTGATTGATTATGTAATATGAAATACCCCTTTGCAGGCATTCACAGAATGGCCTTTCATTGCAGTCACATCTTAGGAAATCTATTTGAATCTTAAGCAATGCATCCTGGAATTTCTTGTCAATCTTTGAAATGGCCTCTCCAGATGATATGATATCCAATGTGGATTCAGCAAAGAGCCTTGTTGAGAAGTTCATCTTCAATGCACTAATGATTTGCTTATGAACAACAGGAGCCAAATAAGCGTTTTCAAACAATTCCAAATCAAGAGCTATTGATTGAACTTTCAATAAGTCATTTGAATTGACTTCATCTTTAGACATCTTTTCATGAATGTCTGCAAAGATGTTTTCCTTAAACTTGATCTGCTTGACTGCTGCAGCATTATTGTTTTTATTCTTTTTATTCTTTTTAGACTTATTTGAAGTCTTCTTATTATAGATTACATCTGACTTATTATCTTTAGATTTATCCTTTTTAGAGGATTTATAATCATTCTTTTGATTTGAAGAGCCAATATTATCACTACTTGAAGACTTATAATCCTTAGATTGATTCAATCCATTGAAATAATCAGCAATATTATCAATATACATGCTGGTCTTTGATTCCTTCTTAGTCTCTTTTTTAACAGGTTTTTCTTCTACATCCTCTTCAACAATGAACTTAATTCCAGAGCTTTGATTATTATCATTATCTTTATTCTTATTCTCATTAGTCTTAATAGGTTTTTTAGGTTTATCCTTAGATTTATCCTTATTTTTAGACTTATCTTCATTATTTTTCTTATAACCTTTTTTAGACTTATTTTTCTTCTTATTGTCCTTATTGTCTTTTTTATCTTTTTCTTTAGTCTCTTTCTTATCTTTTTTATCCTTTTTAGAACTGTCTTTAGACTTAGACTTAGATTTATTTTGAATCTTCTTATTCTTCTTTAAGGCATTCTCATTGCTTTCATCAATCTTTTCAGAAAGAAACCTCAACTCTTTAAGATTTGTCTTAAAGAACGGCTTTTTATAATAATAGCTTAAGTAATGTGGATCGTTAATGGAATCCTTAATGATAACACCATCATCCACAGATAAAAATGACATTGCAACTGCCCTACCAAATCGAGTTGTATCAATTGTATCATCCGCATGTATATTTATTGCATCCTTATCTTCAAGTTCATCAAGTGCTGTCATTATATCCATTGGAACTGGAATATTTTGATAGAATTCCTCAACATCATTCACTTTCCTTAAGGACTTTGATGATATATCGGTAAGTATCTGTTCAAGTGATCCATCCTCTGTATAATCCACGAAAATATCCTCGACATCACTTTCAAGAAGGTCAAGTGCAACTGCCTCTTCACTTTCATTATCAAACTCACTTCCAATCTCTGGAACGAGATAGATAACACCTCTGTCATGGTATGTTGGCCTACCTGCCCTACCTAACATCTGTGAAAATTCATTAGGAGTGATCCATTTGTTACCCATAAGCAATGATTCAAAGATAACTTGTGATGCTGGGAAATCCACACCTGCTGCAAGGGCTGCAGTAGTGACAACTGCTGCAATCTTGCCTTTGGAAAAGTCCTTTTCAATCTTTTCCTTCTTGAAGTATGACAATCCAGCATGATATGCTGAAGCGTTGATTCCCTTACCAGACAGGAAATTCGCTATCTTATGGGTTTTTCTTCTTGAGTTTGTAAATATCAATGTTTGACCCTTGAATCCTTTAGAGGAAGTGCTGTAATACTCCCTTTGGACCAGTTTTCTCATGATTATTCTTCTTTGAACATCTCCCCTTACAAAGACAATATGCCTTTCAAGAGGAACAGGGCGCTCCTTGTACTGAACCAGTTTCATATTGAAGTCATTTGCCAAGTCCTGAGGATTCTTTATTGTAGCGGACAAACCTATTACTTGAGTCTTAGGGAAGATATGCTCAATCCTTTTTATCAATCCATTTAACCTTAATCCCCTTTCCTCATCTGAAATGGTATGGATCTCATCTATCAAAACAAGTCCCAAGTCATTCAATGCAGCAGAATCTCCAGACCTTAGCATAAAGTCTATTCCCTCATAGGTACCTACAACAATATCTGCATCCTGAATGTTTGAATTAGGTAACTTTAGCTCTCCTTTAGCCTTGATACGGTTCATACCCACTTTAATCGCTACTTTTAGACCTAAAGGTTCATATCTCTTTTTGAAATCCCTATACTTCTGGTTTGCAAGCGCTACAAGTGGAGTTAAAAATAAGAATTTCTTGCCGTTCAATGCCTTTGGAATACCTGCAAGCTCTCCAACCAATGTCTTTCCACTACCAGTTGCTGAGACAACCAATAGGTTTTCACCTTTCAATAATCCTTCCCTAATAGCTAAATATTGGACTGGAAGGAGATAATCATTTTTCTCTTTTAATATGACTTGCTTGAACTCTTCAGGTATCTTAAGCCTTTTCATGGCTATTTTAGGAATCTTATCGTCATGGACCTTGACTCTATCAAAGAGTGTCAAGTCTGTGTGGGCCAGTGGGTCAAATCTTGGTGAAAGCATTTCCAAAACATCATCCAGACTGCCTGTCTTTTCAAGCACTCTCTTGAAGTTCCTGAATACCTTCTTGTCATATCCCCTAAGCTGAAGCTCCCTTTTAATTGTATTTTCAGCACAGGTCTTGCAGATCAATTGGTCATGATAGAGATATGAAAAGTCTGAATTGATTATGGTGACTTCCCCTTCAAAACTGCAATGCTGGCAGATATTAGTGAATCTGACCTTGATGTTGTTCTGCTTTAGGAAAGCTTCCAGCTTATCATCCTTCTCTGCCAAGAAAACAGCTTGAGAACGCAATATATTAATTGCCTTTGAAGGAGGATAGAGCTTGTCTTCCTTTTCATCCTTGATTACAAAACGGTTTATGGAAATTGAGCCTTCCTCATCTTCCTTGAATTTCAATACACCGATGAATTCAGGCTTTCGCTTTGTATTCAAAGCTCCTTTAGGGCTTCCAATAGGGTACATTTCCCAAGTCTTTTTTCTTTTGTTTAATACTATCATTGATAAAATTCCCAATTTTTATTTAAAATATTATAGTTTAAATTATATTTTTAATAGTTTAAAAAGATTAAGACAAAAAGAAGAAAATTGATTGAAGAAAATAAAAATTTGTTAAAAATAGCTAAAATTAAAAAAATTAGATAAAAAAAGAGCAATTAAACTACTCTTCCAATAAAATAATGTTTTTAGGATCTACTTTAAGATAATCAGGAATAGCAAACTCATGTTGATGGATTTGTTTGTCATATTTCCACCATAATCCATTTGCCAAGGTTATCTCCCATTCAAAAGGCATTTCTATCTTTGTTGAACCTAATGTATCAAATGCATTCAAGTCATCCTCCTTAGCAGAAGAGAAATCGTGAGCCCTTATTCCAATATGAGTGATATTAGGTGAGAGCTTTTGAGAGACTTCAAGCTCAAGTCCCCAATCCAATGACTTTACATGATAGTCATCAATTATTTCAATTCTAGAGATGTTCTTACAACCTGTAAGCCTTGCAACCTGAACCTTTCTTGGATTTTCAAAGACTTCATGAGTGTCTCCTTTCGCTATGACCTTACCCTTATCCAATATTATTAACTCATCACAGAACTGGAACGCCTCATCACGATTATGAGTGACCATGATTGAAAATCCATCAAAATCCTTTAAAGAATTGACAAGCTCAAGACGCAACTGTTCCTTTAGGAAAGTATCCATAGCACTGAAAGGCTCATCAAACAATATTACATCAGGACCATAAGCCATTATACGAGCCAATGCAACCCTTTGCTGTTGACCTCCAGACAACTCTCTAGGATATCTCTTTTCCAAACCGTTCAAGTGATAGCGCTTAATTATTTCAGACAAGTGATTCTTGTCATAATCCTTTCCCAATCCTATTGCAACGTTTTCCTCCACTGTCATATTTGGAAACAGTGCATAATTCTGGAACAGGTAACCTACATTTCTCTTTTGAGGTTTTAAGTTAGTTTTATTGCTTGAATCAAAATAAACAGTGTCATTTAAGCTTATGAAACCATTATCAGGATTTACAATACCTGCAATGGATTTCAATGTCATACTTTTTCCACAACCGGAAGGACCTAAAATACCTAAACATCCCTTTTTCAACTCAAAATCAACATCCAAATCAAATTCCTTAAGTTCCTTTTGGATATTTACCTTCAATAACTTAGTCATAATCCTTCCTCGTGAATATAAAAATAAAATTAAATTAAATAAATTACATTTTCAATCAAATAAACATAAATAAACAAATAAATAAGAATAAAAACATTATCTCCATTGCTTTTCCTTACGTAAAGTGACATAATCCATGATGAATATCACAATGAAAGCTATGAAAACAATGAATATTACATAGCCAAATGCATCTCCCATATTACCTGCAGCCACTTCTGAATAAACAGCCATTGGGAGTGTTCTAGTTTGTCCTGCTATGTTTCCTGCAAGCATAGCTGTAGCACCGAACTCACCTAATCCACGTGCATATGCAAGAATTCCACCACTGAGTATTCCAGGCAATGCGTTTGCAAATGCAACTTTCCAAAAGATCTTCCATTCAGACATCCCTAATGTACGTCCTGCATCCAATAGGTTGGAATCGATTTGCTCAAATGCACCTCTTGCGGAACGGTACATCAAAGGAAAAGACATCACTACTGCTGCAATTACAGTTGCAGGCCATGAGAAAGCTATTTTGTATGCAAAAAAGTCAATGAAAAAACTTCCTATAGGCCCTCTGACACCAAAAATCCATAATAAAAAGAAACCCACTACAGTAGGTGGCAATACGAGAGGCAATGTGAATATGCCGTCCAATACAATTTTTCCAGTGTCATTTTTCATCTTAAAAAGACCCCAAGCAACAATCAAACCTAAGAAAAAGGTTATGAAAATTGATACGCTTGCGGTTTTCATTGAGATGAAAATTGGGGACCAATCTGTCATGTAATATTCTCCTTAATTAATATTAAATCATTCATCGGTGTGATAGATAATATATTTCTTTTTAATTCTTATTAATATTTGCATAATAATTGCATAAAAATTTTAATGAATAATTTAATATTAACTAAAAATTTATAAAAAAAGTGATTATTCACATGAATAATCAAATATTAAATTTCCTTAAATCATTTCTTATTCACATGAATAATGGATACTGAATTTATTCGTGAAGAGTAAATCCGTATTCTACGAATTTGTCTTTAGCTTCTTGGGTTTGCAAGAAGTCCATGAATGCTTTTGCAGCATCTGCATTTTTAGAATCTTTGATTTGAGCTACAGGATAGATACATGGAGTGTCTAATGCATCATCAGGAGCTTCACAAATGACTTTTACATCATCAGTGGATTTAGCATCAGTAGCGTATACAATACCAGCTTCAGCAGATCCTTGACCTACTTGGTTCAATACTGCAGTTACGTCAGTACCTAAAGAGAATTTGGATTCAAGTTTGTCCCAAAGACCGAGGTTGGTTAAGATTTCTTTAGCGTATTGTCCTGCAGGTACAGATTCAGGGTCACCGATAGCAATGGTTCCATCAACATTTGCTAAATCTTCAAAGGATTTAATGTCGGAATTGGAATCAGCAGGTACAATCAATACGATTTTGTTTTCCAAGAATTGGAGGTTGGTAGTATTATCAACTATACCTTCATCAGCTAAAGCGTTCATTTGTTTGTTAGCAGCAGACATGAAAACATCTGCCTCTAAACCGTTTTCAATTTGAGTTTGCAAGTCACCGCTTGAAGCGTAAGTTGGCACTACTTTTACACCAGGATACTTTTCTTCAAACATAGGGATCAATTCATCATCATATACATTTTTTAAACTAGCTGCTGCAGCTAAATTAACAGTTTGTCCGTTTAAGTCTTGTTCACCGCCGAGGAAGTCAAACCATCCAGCAGAGCATGAACCTACACTAATAACCGCTATCAATGCTAAAACAGCAATAATCAAAGCTTTTCTATTCATTTTCATTCTCCTTTTTAATAATAAAATCACAATCACACATTAAATCAAATCAAATTAGATCATATAGCAAAACAAATTATTTCTTTATGAAATAAGTTTCATTATCGAATGATAATAAATTTCATTTTTACTTTACTTCGTTAGATAAGGATTTAATGTTTTTTGATTTGTAATTATATTTTATTTTTTACTGATATATAAATATTTTCATATCGATTTTGAGAATAATTTCATATCGATAGTTGAAAAATAAAAATGCAAAATTAGAAATAAAATTAATAAAATAATTTAGAAAAAAAGAATTATGAATAAAAAAATTAAATATAAAACAACCATTATTCACCCTTATAATGGAAAATAGACTCTAAAAATCCAGTGTTTTTATAAGTTGCATTATCACTTGAATTTGGAATTATTATTCCATAGCCGTCATATTCCCCCTTTCCAGCATAAATGAGAATTGGGTCTCCATCTGAAAGATCTGTTGAATAGACTTGCCTTTGTGAAGGAGTTTCAAATTCGCATTTGAAAATGTCCAATACATACCAGTCATCATCATCCACATTCACGTAATAGGTTTCATATTCTGTGATGTTGAATCCATCTGATTCAATGTTGTATGAATGGTTTGAATCTATAAGTTGAACCTCACCTTCACCGCTGAGATATGTATTCCTATCTACTGAAATTTTATAAGGGTCATCACCCCAAGATTCATGAGGATTGAAGCTATATTTGTTTTCATCTACAGATATGTTATCTGCACTATCCTCTATGACTGAAGTGTCATAATCGCTTGAATTGTTGTTATCATAGGAAAAAAATGTTATGATTGAAAACAATAGCAATAGAATGAAAAGAGCAATGCATACCTTTTTAAAAGGAAATTTTTCTTCATTTCCTATGCTTCCTTTATCATTTCCAGAACTCTTTGATGAATCCTTTTTGGAAGAGCTTTCAAAAGGATTTGTAGAACTTCTGTTATCAAAATCATCAAATGGCCCGTCAAACTCTTCTTTTGCTTGTGAGTTTGAATAGTGATCTGCCTTGTACCTTGGAACGTATTCCCAACCGCAATTAGGACAGAACTTTGCATTATCAGAAAGTTCCCTGCCACAGTTTCCACAATATTTTGCCATTTTCAACCCCCTTAAACAAACAATCAACAAAATACAATTAACTAATGAATATATAATTATAAAAAAAGATTTTCAAAAATATTAAAAAAAATATAAAATTAAAACAAAAAAGTAAAGAAAAGAGAATAATAAAAACTATTTATTCTCCTTAAACTTCATCATCTACTTCAATACCCATTTTAGCAGCCATTCTAGCAAGAATGATGGTTACAACAACAGCTAATATAGTTACAATAATAGCATATATGAATAATCCGCCAAGTGCATCTCCAGTACCTACTAAGGTTTCAATTAACTTTTGGATTGCATCGTTCCATGCTAAACCTGCAACTAAACCGAATGCAGTGGTTACTAAGGTAATAATAGTTTTCATAACAGTTTTTGCTACCATAATATATCTCCATAATATTTTTAAAAAAACAACTAAAATTAGCAATTAACTACAAATTTAACTTAAATAAAGAAATTCACTCATAAAATTTCAGTTAAATTGAATTGACTAATTTTTAGTTATTTAATATTATGCAATTTATCATATATAAAGTTATTACTAAAATACAGTTATAATAATACATTAAAATAAGATTTGCTTAATTTTCAGTTAAGATTTTGAAAATAAGTGAAAATTATAAACATAAATGAGAAAATAAAAACATTAACTAGGATAAATTATAAAAAATTGGTAAAAATAAAAAAAGAAAAAATAAACATTAGTCACTAAGACTAATGCTTTCATTATCAGAAGAATGTCCAGCCAAGTATTTCACTTTAGCTCTGGTAAACATCTTCTTGAACCAATCATACAATACCACTAAAAGCACTGCATTGGTTACACCGTGGGTTAAGTCATAGCTTACACCATTAAGGTATAATGCAATGATTGGAGTTATCTCCAAAGCGGTTCCTGAATAGAAAATAGCTGAAATGTCTGTAATCCAACCATAGAGGAATCCCCAAAGAAGCCCAAATACTATCCTGAATCCTACACTATCAAATCTGGAAGCGAGGAATCCTGCACTGGCTCCCATAAGCCCCCAAGCAAGCATCTGGAACAGGACCCAGTATCCCATTCCCATAAAGAGACCTGATACGAATGCAGTCAATGCTCCAACAAGGAAACCTTCCTCCTTGCCAAAGACTACACCCACCATTATTATAATGAAAGATGCCAAGTTTACAGCAGGAATTGACATGAGAATTATACGCCCTACAACAGCAATAGCTGTCAATACAGCAATCAATACGATAGATTCAACCGGTGGCTTTTTAGCCTCATACATCTTGAATATTGCATAAAACACACCTACAATGAAAAGGATTAGGAAAATCACCATAGTGATGGTAAATATCTGACTATTCACCACCGCATTTCCACTTGTAGTCATATTTGTTAACATTTGATCCATTGCACTCATTATTACACACTCTTAAATTAGAAAATAATCATAAAAAATTATCACACACTCTTAAATTAGAAAATAATCATTAAAAATTATCACACACTCTTAAATTAGAAAATAATCATTATTTATTATCACACAGTCTTAAATTAGAAAATCATTATTTATTAATTAAAACTTTTTTTTTACTCCAAATTCCATTTATCTTTCAAGTCATCCAAAGTGACTATTTCAGGAACATAATCCTTTACCATCCTATTTACAAAGGTAGTATAGAAATTATTCTCAGCAAATATCACTTTAGGATCGTCATCAATCTGGATATCCTTGTCAAATAGCATGAGACATCGCTTGCAATTGTTTGCAACAAAGTCCAGATCATGGCTTGTCATAAGGATTGTGATTCCATTGTCCCGTAGAGAATTCAATATATTTGCAAGATTCTTGCTTGATATTGGGTCAAGGCCCTTGGTAGGCTCATCCAATACCAATACATCAGCATTTTGAAGCAATGCCTTGACAATCACTATCTTTTGCTGCTCTCCTCCACTGCAATCGTAAGGATGCTTGTCAATCAAGTCGCAAATGTCAAAGAATTCAATCAGTTCCTTGAACTTGAACTCGATTGAGTCAAATTCCAAGCCATTCAAAACATCTGATTCAATGAATTCCTCATTAGACATTTTCAATAGATCGTCATAAGTTTCCTTATTGAATCCAACTGAATTATTTTGCAAAAGCTTTGATTCGAGAATTGATTCCAGAAACTCCTCCTTTACATTGTCCTTGGAAAAGTGAATCATAGGATTTTGATGAACATAAGCCCGTTTTATTCCTTTCTTATACTTCACCTTACCCTTAATCGGCTTCAATATTCCAACCAGCAATTGAAGGAATGTTGACTTCCCAACTCCATTTCCACCAATCAAGCTAACGAAATCGCCTTTTTCGAGTTCAAAATCAACATTCTTCAAAATCAGATTTCCCTTTTCATATGCAAAGTATATTCCATTCATGTTGATTAGTGCATTTTTGTTTCCACCTAATGAAATCTTATCTAAAATGCCTGATTTTTCTTGAGAATGGTATTTTTTATTTGTGATATGTAGATTATCATGATTCAAATTAATGGAATCAACATCATCATTGCTTATTTTAATTAAATCATCATGGATTGTATTAAGACAACGTCTTCCTTCACGAATGCTTAAAGGAGTATTCAATTTAATTAAACTTGGATACTTGACGGAAAGTGAGTTGTATATTTTGGTAACTGCTGGAAGGTAATTTTCAAATATCTCATCATCAATGACTTCACTGCAGATGTTATGTGCATTGTCCACAAACTCAATTTTTCCTTCCTTGAGGAACACTGCCTTGTCAATGAATGGGAATATGCTGTCTGCCTTATGCTCGCTCATGATCACTGTTATTGAAAATTCCTCATTTAACCTTCTCACGATTGATAGGAATTCATATGAAGCGATTGGATCAAGCTGTGACATAGGTTCATCTAAAAGAAGCACCTGTGGCCTTAGGACAAGGAGTGAACAAAGGTTGACTAACTGTTTCTGTCCACCGGATAGCTCATTCACATTCTTGTGAAGTATGTCGTTTATTCCAAAGAAAGCCACTATCTCGCTTATTCTGTTTCTTATCTCTTCTGTTGGAAGTCCAATGTTTTCAAGAGGAAATGCAATCTCCTGAATTACAGTGTCTGTAACTATCTGGCTGTCCGGATTTTGGAAAAGGTATCCTATATCGCAAGCAGAGGAAATCTCATCCATATCTATTATCCTTATTCCATTGAACTTGATTTCACCGGATCTTCTGCCTGCAGGCATCAATTCCTTCTTCAAGTTAGTTAGCAAAGTGGTTTTACCGCATCCTGATGGTCCGCATAACAGTACAAAGTCACCATAATCAATTTCAAGGTTAATGTTGTCCAATGACTTGACCTCTGATTCGCTTCCATCTGAATTCATGTATGCAAAGCTGAAGTTATTGAATTCAATCAATGCCATGGATTCTCCTCCATTTGGATACGCATCATCTTAATTTCTAATTTCTCCATAGGATACGCTCCTTGATTTCTAGATAAATTAAAGGTAATAAGAATACTATAAATGCCAAATAATAGATATTGATTGGCAAATTGCTGAATCTAAAGTCAATTGAAGGGTAAATGTTAATCATTCCCACTCCATGAAGCAATCCTACAATGATTATTCCAACTGTAACAATTATCAATGCTATAAAAGCATAATCCGCATTTCCAAACTTGTAGGATAAATAGCTTGTTCTCTCAGTTGCATTGTATCCTCTTGCCTTCATGGATTTTGCTGTAAACATTGATTCCTCTAAAGACCATGAAACTGTTATTCCCATGATCTTACCAAGTGTTTTTGCTTCCTTAATGATAGCTGCCACTCTCTTGTTTGATTTTAGCTTGTTTACAATCTTGGAATCATAATCAGTATTGATGTTTGAATTGAATTGATCCAAATCCAAAGAATCAGAACCATCATAACCTTCAGCATCATTAGCATCATCACTGCCCATTTCCATTTCGATTCCATTGTTCTTAAGGTTATTCAGCTTTTGAACTTCAATAGCTCTTGAATTGATGAGCGGAATGAATCTCAATGCCATAACAATAATCATGGAAATGATAGGCAATTTCTTAGAGAAAATATATAGCATTTCCTGATAGGAAACTGACCTGTTGTAGGATGAGAACACCAAAATCACTATAAGAAGAGCTAAAGTCATTAGAACCCCATATGCAATGGCTTCATAAGTTACAAAGAAGTTGGACCAAAGGTAAATCTTATGGGCTCCAGTTCTGTTAAGCAAGGGATTTAGAATCAGTATAAGAATGCTTAATGGAATATAGAACTTCAATATGTTCTTCAGTTCGGAACTTACTCCCTGAAGGGCAATCAGAACAAGTATCAAAGCAAGGAAAGTAACTACAAAATATGGATCGCTGAAAATGAATGCAAAGAGAACCATTATAAAGTAATAAAGCAAATAAACCCCTGGATGAATTGATGTAAGTTCCATAAGCAGTTCCCCATATATTTAAAATTCAAAATAGATTATTCAATAGCTAATTTCTTATATTATAAAAGAATTAATAGTTATTTCAATTGGCTTGATTTCTTATATTATATAAACAATTTATATTTTAATTTGTAATCTATATAAAGTTTTCTTTATAAAAGGTAAAATAAATTTGATTTAAAGGCTTTAAATTGCTTAAAAAAATAAAAAAAGGGGAAAAGGAGAAAAAACTTATGAAACTATTTGAAATAAAGAACAAATAGCTATGCTTTAGGAAAATAAATAGCAATTTTTTTCCTTATTTTATAATCTAGCAAATTTAAATAAGGAATCCATTACCTTAATTTTAGGATATAGTTCCCAAAGCATAGTCCTCAACATAATCCATTATTTTATAAAATATATTTTATAAAAAATAAATTATAATTGATAATAATATTATGTAATAACATGCTTATAAAATTTTTCATATTTTTGTAAAAAATTATAAAAAAATAGATAAAAAACTATTAAAAATAGAAAAAATATCGAATAAATTAAAAAAAATAGATGAAAAATAAAAAAAAGAATAAGGCAAAAATGCCTTAAAAATTATTTAAATTATTTTATGTCCCTTTTGGAACGTTTTATAAGTTCTGCCGCACATGCAAGTATAAGCAATATCAATATTATAAGCACAGGAGCATTCATTCCACCTAATGACAATGAACGAGCAGCTGCAGGATCCTCATCAACATTCAAGTTGTATGCAGTAGCTGATTCAGTTACTGGAGCAGATGAGGAAGTACCTACTGTGTTTCCATCCATCACTGTTGAATTTGACTTGATTCCTGTTCCATCCACAGTGGAATATCCAGAATTGCCGTTTCCATTTCCTTCTCCACTGCCATTTCCATTGGAACTGCTAGAGCTTGAACCGTTTCCTGAATTGCTTCCACCAGAACCGGAACCGCTTCCGCCACTTGAACCACCATCTGAACCCCTTACAACATTGTTGTCAAATGTATTGTTCTTACCGCCAATATCATCAAACAACTGATTCTCCGGAGAGATCACATCTGCGTGACTTGTAGGCTCATAGTCAAGAAGATCCAATAGATTATAGTCAGTGCCGTCCTTTCTCACAATCATAGGAGAGTTTGCACTTTTATATATGATGTCCTCTTCAGTGAATATCACTGGACTTTCAGGATATTTCATTTGCCATATTCTATTGATTTCCTTTACAATGCGAGGAATCAGTGGCTTCAATGAAGGAACGCTATTGTTTGTAACCCTGTTATTGTTGGAATTGTACAATGCAACAGCCCTTACAATCAATGCCTTATCGCCGTAATCTATATGATTGTCATAGATTCTGCTGTTATCAGCATCGTATCCTTCAACCAGGTAATTGATTCTGGAATTGCAAGTGACATTGTTCTTGTAGAACTTTGTATCATCAGCACCTTCAAGTATTGCACCATAGGACACATTATTTGACTCGCAATGAATCTTGTTTCTTGCCATTGTAGTGTTTATGGAGTTGTAACCTGCAATGATTCCTGCTGCATAATATGTTCCACTTACAGAAATATCATTATCTGTAAAGCTGTTGTTTGCAGAGACTTGGTCTCTCTTACCGGTTTCCGCTCCCAAAACACCTAATCCATAAAGATATGGGTCCTTAGCTGTAACATTGACTTTGTTGTGATGAACCTTGTTGTTATTGCTTTCATAATACAAGTCGATTCCTACAATGGAATTTGTTGATTCCTTGATAGCAGTGTAGTACTTGTCAACACCAGAAGTTGCACTTACATTATTGTATCCAATATCGTTTGAAGATGAATAGAATAAAATAATGCCGTAAGTCTTATAGACCTCTGGAATAACCATACCTTCCGCTTCATAGTCATCAACGCTTATGGAACTGTCCACCTTAATGGTTGAATCATAAAGATGAGGCTTGTTTGTACCGTTTACGAAAATATCGTTGTTTTTCAATGCATTATTGTTTGAATCGTAAAGCATTATTCCAAATGTCAATGCATTTGCCTTTGCCTTAACGGTATTGCCTGAAATATTACAATTGGATGACTCTGATACATAGATTCCATATCCATTGTCATAGCTTTCCAATTGAATATTGTTGTTTGTTACATTAACGTTCTTGACATTGTCCAACAATATTGCAAACCTATGGTTATCAGCTGCATTTCCTGGATTTGAATTGATTATTATGAATCCATCAACAACCACATTGTCAGATTCAATCTTGATTACAGAATCCAATAGCTTTGCGCCTTCAGACTTTAGGATTACAGGACGATTCAAAATGATTCTCTTGTCATTGAAGTTGCCTTTGAAGATCAGTTCATAATCCTCATAATCTGACTTAAGATAACCATTGTCATCAAAGCATGTATAGAAATTATCCTCAGTTACAATGAATTGGTTTCTTAAAACGTTTATTTTAGTTGAAACCTTGCATGGATTGAAAGTGTCATCTCCTGCATAACTTATACTCATTGCATAATTGCCAACATTTGCATTAATTTGCAAGCTTGCTTTACCTTCTCCATCAGTGGTTCTTACATAATTTTTATTCAATAATGTGAATGTAATGTTTGCTCCACTGATTGGATTTCCATTCTTATCCTTCAAGAAAACAACTAGCTCATTACCTTTGATTATGGAAGTGTCTGTAACAGTGATTGTTGTATTGACTTTGGAGTCACTATATGTTCCTTCATCAATACCTGTACCTCCACCGCTTGTACCATTATCTGTGCCATTTCCTTCATCATCCCTTTCAATCTCGGATGGATCAGTCATATTCACAACTTGACCGTTTATGGTATTGTTGTAGATTGCATTATGACTTGGAGTTATCGGATTCCTATTGGTGTATTTCAATACAGCAATGGCATCAGAGTCTCCAGAAATGCTTATCCTATTGTCACAGACCAATGTATAGCTGACATTTCCCCTTAGCACAATGGCGCTTTTATCGCTTTCAAAGTCGTTGTTCCTTATTGTTATGTTTTCTGCAAGCCTTGATGTAAAAATCATGACTCCTGTTGAATTGACTCCAATTAGAGTGTTGTTTTCGATTTTCACATTGGATTTTGTAGTGTTGATGCCGTTTGCAGATTCAGTATATATTGTATTGTTTGCAATTACTGCATTTTCACCAGTGCTCAATATTGAATCTGAACCTACAGACCTTAATGTATTGTTAGAGATTACATTGTTTTTGCCTGTATTTTGAATGGCTACCACATTTCCATCATCATTCCAATCATGGACATCTGTATGTTCAGTTGAGATGTTGTTATTTGATACAGTAATCCCTGAACCTGTAGTTAGAATAGCTGCAGGACCTCCAATGCTTGATATTGTATTGTTGTATATCAAGGTGTTCGGAGCTTCAACAATGATTCCATAGAAAGCGTTTTCTATGGTGTTGTTTGCTATCACTGCACCATTTCCGCTTGCAGTTTGCATCAGATAGATTGCATAGCAATAGGAATTGTATGTACCGTTTCGACTTTTAAGGTAATTGTTTGCTATAATGTTTCCACTGCAGACTTCATCTTCAATCGGCATGAAATCTCCATTTCCATAGGCACTTTGATAGACCATATTGGTGTATTCGGACTCTATGTAATTGTCTCTGATTTCATTGTATGATGAAGCTGTCATCGGAATTGTTGAGCTTAGACCAGATATTAGCGTATTGTTGATGATCTTGTTATAGCTTGCATTTGACATCATTATTGCAAAGCACTTATGGACACTCACATTGATTACAGAGTTCCTTATCGTGTTCTCTGATGAGTCAATTATGCTTATTCCAGACAAATAATAATTTGAACCTGCAATCTTTTCCTTTGTATTTATAATCCTGAGATTATCCAATACAGAGCCAGAACTTCCCTTTACAAGACGTATAAGACAATTTGATAAGCTTGCACCATCATCACAAATGATGTTCAATCTCTTATCTATTGTAAATATCTTGTCAGAGATGCTTTTGATTTTGATTGTATCTCCATCTTTCAATGTTCCGGATTTGATTTTTCCATTGGAATCGAAGTATTGTGAATAGCTTGAACTGTCTATAATGATTGGTCCAGCAGATAATGTATCTGGCTCTTCATAAGAGCCTCCAAGCTTTTCAGATTCCTTTGGAGAAGCAGTTTCATCATCCAAATCATTTGAATCATCAATTTCTAGATTGGAATCATTGAAACTCTCTGTTAAATCATTATTTGAACCTGATATTGCTATTGTATCATCAATTGCACTATCTGACGAGTTAGTCAAATCAGCGATACAATCCCCTGCATCACTTGCACTAACTGCACTCAAAGATAAGAATATTATCACTATTAAAGCAAGAATAGAGGGCAATTTCATTTTATTCGTCATTTCACCTCCATTCAAATTCTTATGGTTTATTTTTTATTGTACTTATTATATAAAACTATCCAAATAAGTTGAAAAAAAGTAAAATATAGTTAATTTAATTTGATAAATAATTAAAATGAGATTTAAAAAAATAAAATAGAATAGTAATTGAAAAATTAATTTATAATAAATAAAAAGAAAAAAGTAGAGAAAAAAAGATAATGATAAGAAAATATCTAATGGTTAGACATAAAGTCCAATACTGCATCAGACAATACATCCAAATTAGATAAATACTCCTCATACCATCTGTTTCTTAGCTTTGAAATAACGTAAGCCACTGCACCTGATCCAATACCTACAACAGTTGTATCGAATGCTACAATCAATGATTGTGATAAGGTGTTTACGTCCCCTGAACCAAGTGCTGCAAGACCTGTTCCAAGAGGAATCAAGGTACCCATCAAACCTAAGGTAGGTCCAATACGTGTGATGATATCAGTCACTTCAAGAGACTTGTCAGTTAGGTTTTCCTCGTTTTCAATCAATTTACGAGCAAATGCCTCTCTTGAAGCATCAGTTAAGTTTTCTGTGCTTGCTATCTTTACCAAAAGATTCTTTTGAGACTGTGGAAGTGGAGAGCCATTGATTTTTGCCTTCAATGAATCAACAGAATCTGAAGCGGAAATGCCAAGAATCAGATTGGAGACTTCATCTACAGAAACCCTTGTTCTAGAGGTGTATTCGTAAATGAGTCCACCTAATGAAACCACTACAACCACTACAAAAATCAATAGTATGATAACTACCGGTATCAAAAGACTTTGTGAAATCAAATTGAGTCCAGTGGTTAAGAAGTCACCACCGGGAATTGCCATTGCCATTAAATCACCTATAAATAAATATCGTAAATAATAAAATTTTTTTAAATAATCAACACTATAAACTTATTTTAACCTATTGTTTCTCTTTTTGAATAATGCTCCAATGCCAAGACAAATAGCCAATAGGACTATAAGGGCTATTCCTGTATTAACTGGCATTAAAGTCAATTGTGTAGATGGATACTCTAACACCTGGCTTATTGTAGGCACAAAGAATCCAAATACAACGAATATGAATGCGAAGATCACCATCATGCTTCCATAAATGATAGGATATTGAGTAATACGGTAATCTTCGATGAAATCTGAAAATCTATACGCTAAAAAGCTTATTATCATCAATAAAACCGCTATAATGATAGCCAAATGAACTGTTGAGATAGTCATTGAGAAATTGGCTGTGTCAAATACAAAGCTTGGAGACAATGCTGCAGATGACATTAGAAGCAAACCATAGGATACTGGTATGAAATCAAAGTACAATAATCCCTCTAAGAGATTATCGTATTGCTTATTCTTATCCCAATAATAGAAAGTGAATATTCCTAAAATCAATGCAATTATTGCCATGAATATATAGAAGAAGAAATTATTCACTGTCAATCCTATTAAGCTTTCATAAAATGGGCTAAATGCAATTATTATTAAAGCGATTGCTATGGAAATCATCAATGAAATTATCAAATGTTTCCTTAAGTCATTCCTAAAGAAATTGGATAACAATCCAGTTCCTATACCTAGTAATAGGATAGCTGCTAGAATAATTGCGCCAAATAGACTAACCAATAGATTCATTCTATCACAATTTTATAATGTTTTAAAGTTCAACTAGTTTTAATAAATTATTAATTCAAAAACAATAGAAAATGATAGGAAATCATCCTTCTACCATAATCAGGTTACCCGTTTTCGAATCCTTATAAACTTTACCCTGTTCTACATAACCTTCTCCAGAGCTGTTTGAAGTGTCTGGAGTTTCGTTTAACTTTTCACCTTGTGTTACATTAGTGATGTCCTTGATTGACTCCATTGTAGCCTGTCGCTCCTCTGGAGACATGTCACTGAAAATAACACTTTGCAAGTTCCAGCCTATAACGGCAAAAATCAGGAAACCAAGCGCAAGAACAAGCATTGCATCAACAAGGTTTGTTGTTCCAGCCATAGGATCCTCTTCCTGTCGTTTTCGGCGTCTAGATTTTTTTCTAACCATTAGAAAACCTTCTTTAAAGTAATAAAAGAATAATTATGAAAAATTTTTTTAATAAACCTGAATTAAAAATTTTCACTATAATATAATATATAAAAAAAGATTTATAAGTTTATCTAACCAGTTTGAGAAAATATAAAGTAAAATTTAATGAAAAATAGTGTTTTGATTAGAAAAATGCTTTTCTAATCTTCTAAAATGTAGTCTAAAATAAGCTTAGATGAATTTGGCTTAAATTCACCGAATTGGAATTTCAAGAACTCATCCATCTTCTCCAATCTGAAGTCCTCTTCCTTGATTGCTTCTATCAATTCATCGATATTGTAAACTATCTTTCCCGGAACCATTTCCTTATAGTCAAAGTAGAAACCGCGTTCCTTATTGAGATAATCCTCCAAATCATAGGTAAAGAGTATTGCAGGCTTTTTCAAGATAGTATAATCTACCATGATTGAAGAGTAATCAGCAATTAAAATGTCTGCCAATAGCAAAAGTTTTTGCTCATCCTTGAATCCGGTGAAGTTGATTATATCATACTTATGGGTCAAATCCTCCAAATCAATGTCGTGCTCCTCATCACAGAATCTCTTATAATTAGGATGAAGACGAATGGCTAAGGCATATTCATCACCTAATTCATTAAGGAACTTTTCTACATCAAAGTAATCGAAAACAGCATTGTTTTTAGGATCTTCCCTAAATGTAGGTGCATAAAGAACCAATTTCTTGCCAATTAATTGAGGATAATCCTTTTCAAATGATTTTTTTAAATTGTTAATATGCTCAATATCTAAATGCTCATCATTATAGAAATCATTACGAGGAACACCAAAAGCCTTGACTCTTGACTTATCCACAAGGAAATTCTGCGCATAGATATCAATTACATTTTCACTGCTTACAGATACCAAGTCTATTTTAGGAGCAAACATTTCCATGACTTTCTTATCTTCATCATTCAATAAATCATAACCAAATTTCTTAAATATGCCTGTGCCATGCCATAATTGCACCCATTTCATACCATCTGTGTTCATAAATGCCAAAGGGAAGAAATTATCTACTAGAATAACATACTTTGAAGATGCAAAATCATAGAGTTTCCTTAAAGACAATGAATCCTTTTCAACAAAAATGTATTCATAATCCTCCCCGTCTTTTGTCTTTCTACTATCCAATTCATTTGCAATATAAATCAAATTGCTCTCAAATGAATGATTTCTGTTTGTTAAAAGAGTTACCTTATTACCCTTTTGAGGAAATTTCCTAAATAAATTAAATATTGCAGCATAAATTTTATGTTTTAAATAAATTTTAACAACCCCTTTAACTCAAATAATAGTTTTAAAGATATAATCTAATTTTTAATATGAAGTTTTATAATCTTTTCGATTAATTAAATAAAAATTTTTGCCTTATCAAACCCTACTTTGAATTAGTAATACTTATTCAACTCTACAAGCTCTTTACAAACTCTTTTACAATTATTTCTATCAATGTATTTAAAGAAATCATCGACTCTTTCCTTATAGACATCTTCCATTTGACAATCTGAATCAACATAACTCTTAATATTGTTGATTAAGTCATCATAATCATTTACAACAGGCCCGAATCCCATTTCATCATATTTAAAGTATCCATTTTCACTGTCAAAATGATAGTCATTATCATAATGATAATAGATCAATGGCTTTTTAAGATAAGCGAAATCAAATGAAACAGAAGAGAAATCTGTAATGATTAATGAAGAATGATTAAAGATATCACTGTATCTTCTTGAAGAATATCCTTGATAATCACTATTCAGGTCATTCAAATCAAAATCCACTCTTTTATCCTTATCAAACAGCTTGATGAATTTATTTAGATTAGGATGTGGCTTAAAGACTAGTTTATAATCATTCTCTTCCAAATAATCAAGTAAATCCTTATCGTTAATTAGTTCATTAAATGTTTTAAAGAAATTAGATTCCTTAAACTCATCATCTGTAAAGTTATGATACTGTCTTCTCCAAGTAGGCATTACAATGATTTCCATTTTATCATCAAGAGACTCCAAATAATCGAATCTTGGGAATCCCAATACTTTTACAATTTCTTCATCATAACCATAATTTGAACTTAGGAATGACTCCTTTTCACTTTCAGACACTGTAACCAATAGACTTAAGTTCTTTTCATAGCTGTTTAACCATGAGGAAACGTCATCCTTTGTAACTCCATGCTGCAGGAAGACTGTCTTTGACTTGACAAGACCACAAATGTGAGGATAATTTCCCCAGAACGGATAAATGATATTATTGTCTGGATGGGAAGAGATAATCAGTTCAGCATACATTGAATAAAGCCTGTGCTTCAATGATTTATAAGGAATTACATTGCCTATCTTACTGATTTCATCATATTCCTTACTCGGCTTATCCAATCCCAATAATTTTTTAATCTTATCCCTATTGGAACTTGCCATATACTCATTTTCCAAACTTAACATATTATCATAATGACTTGAAGATTTTTCCAAAGTGAAATAAACTTTAATTTTTCTTAAATCCTTTAATTCCTCTTTGGAAATCTCTAATTTATCATATTCATTATCATCTAATCCATTAATATACTTAAATAACTGTAATCCATTGTCATCTGCAGAATATGGTAGATCCATAAATATCCATATTCTCTTGTTTCTAAGGAATGGATAGGACAATAAATACAATCCCCTTAAGAGAAAACCTGTACGCCATCCTTCCCTTTTTTGACTAAATATGTTTCTTAAGGTAAGCAATTGATTTTTAAATGAACCAGAAGAAGTTCTTTTTTTAACCAAAATAGATTTTCCTTGGTCATAGGAAATGTAATCCTTAGATAATTTGAATTCTGAAATCCTTGATAATCTTGAAGTCAGGTTATAATCTATCAACAAATCTTCATCAAATATTCCCAAATTAGAATATGAATCATTAATATCTGCTCTAAATGAAATTTTTGTATTATCATGTTTTATTGGAATTTTAACTTCAAAATTATGATTAAATCCATAATTGAAATTCAATGAATAATTGTCCCTTTGTGGGAAATTCAACTTTTCAGCTTCAATTATCGTTTCATTATCATTTATTACAGCTTGAACATTAAGTTCCTTATTAAATAAGCTTGTAATCATACCTGATATGTATAATTCATTTGGATTCTTGAATTCAAAAATATCAATATAAACTGTATTAAGAGATAATTTTTTTATTAATGAATCCAATTCTCCTTTATTAATTTTTGGAACTATATTATTTTCATTTTTCAAAAACTTTTCATCAATTTCTTGAATATTGAATGTCTTTGTTTCTAAATAATTCCAGCCAAAATATTTTAACAAGATAATATGTGCCTTTAGTGTGGATGGAATGGACCTTTGATTCAATATCACCTCATCTCCAATGTAAAATAGAAGTGAAAAGACCTTTTCATAAAGCTCCCTAATCTCTTCCTCATTTAAAAGATTGCTTACATCTTTTATCTCCAAAATCCATTGGAGGTCATACATGATAACATTTTGAATGAATTCAGGAACTTCATCATATAAAGATAAGGAATCGTTGATTAATTTAAAGAAATAATTGTCAACACGTGTAGTGAAATAAGACTTATTGTTTGCAGAGTTGGATATGAGTGAATTTTCAACATCATTCTTTCTGTAATGATATTCACAGTCAGATAAAACACCATATTTTGGATTTTCTAGAAAAAGTTGATTTAACAATAATGCATCCTCAGATACATTGAGGTTTTCATTGAAGTTTTTACCTTCCAATATAGAGTATCGAATAAATGAAGAGGCGGCTGATAATTGTATATTATCAGGTTCTTCCATTAAGTTTACAACACCGTTTCTTTTAAATTTGTAATTCAATGGATGATTTCCTCTTTTGTGGCCGAAGAAATATATCGGAATTGATACAATATCAATAGTTTCGTTATTTTCAAAGAACTTATAAACCTTTTCAAAGGCATTTTTTGAAATATGATCATCACTGTCAAGGAAGTTTACATATTTTCCTTCAACTTCACTTAATCCCCTATTTCTTGTGAAAGCCGGGCCTTTATTTGTTTCATTGCTGATTAGCTTAATGTTATTTGGATACTTTTCCACATAGGATTCACAAACATATTTGGTATTGTCTTCACTAGCATCATTTACGATAATAATTTGAATATTCTCTTTAAAGCCTATGGATTGTCTTATGATGGAATCCAAGGATTCTTTTATGTATTTTTCAGCGTTATAAGCTGCCATTACGACTGAAAATATGAATGTCAAATTATTATCCCCTGATGTTAATTTAAAAAAATAGCTTTTTATATATCTATATATTTTAAAAATATAAATAGATAACTTAAAAATTAAATACTAAAAATCATAAAATATTAAATTAGGTGAAAAAATAATGAAAAAACTAATTATTTTATTATTAAGCTTAATCTTAATTTACATGTGTGTCAATATAGCATATACTATTTACAATCCAGATGAAGGATTTACAAGCATATTGAATCATGAGGAAGAAGAAGTTATAGGCAACAATACAATTACCTTTGGTTCAAGTGCTTTTGCAAGGTTAGAGAATTTTGAAAACAGTAGTGTTGGCAGCAATGCAGTAAGATTAGCGGATTCAGGACAAAACTTAACTATAGATGTCAGTGAAATAGATGATTCACTATCATTGCCAGATACTGTAAATGACTTATTGACAAATGATCCTGCAATTACTTCCAATCAAACACTTGATCAAAATGGAGTGACTGTTTATTACTTATATGAAGAAGGGTCCGATTCATACAATGCTAATATTTACTTCAATAAGAATGATAAGAACTATTTGATTAGTGGAAATAATATTAGCTATGATGGCAGTGATTACTTCATTAACAATTGTAAAAACATTATTAACTCTATGGATTTAAAAAAAGAGGAAAGTAAAGGATTTAGTAAATTCTAATAGTTTCTTTTTAAAAATTATTCTTTTTTTATTTCATTTAAATCCCTAATTTTTTTATTCGACTGTGACACATTTTGCTAAGTTTCTAGGCTTATCAGGATCCAAATTACGTGCTACAGAAACATAATAACTTAATAATTGAAGTGGAACAATATAAACAAGCGGTGCCAATACATCATTTACCTCACTATCTATTAAAAATGTATAATCAGATTTCAATACCAAATCCTCATCATCTATTGCTCCAATTCCAATAATATCTGCTCCTCTTGCCTTGACTTCTTCCAAATTGCTCATAATCTTTTTATGGTCTTCTCCAGGAGGAGCAACTACCACAACAGGAACATTTTCATCTATCAATGCAATAGGACCATGCTTCAATTCTCCACCAGCATAAGCTTCGGCATGGATATAAGATATCTCCTTAAGCTTTAAAGCACCTTCTAATGCAATTGAATATGAATATCCACGTCCGATGAAGAACATATCTTCCACATGCCTAAAGTTCTTATCCAATCCTTTATAAGCATTAGGACTTCCAAAAACAGGCTTAAGATATTTTGGAACCTTATCTAATTTCTTAAACTTATAAGCAAATCTCTTGATTTCATCCTGATTTTTTAAAACCTCTTCAATATAAGCAGGCACTTTTTCCAAATCTTTTAAGATTTCTTCTTTTTCTCCAAGCAAACTTGCAAGCAAATAGATTGCAACAAGCTGGCTGATATAGGTTTTAGTTGCAGCAACCCCGATTTCAGGTCCTGCTTGAGTGTAAATTGTATAATCTGCCCTTCTGGTTGCAGAGCTTCCCCTAACATTCACTATTGCCAGAGTCTTTGATGTTTCATTTGCCACATCCAATGCCTTAAGGGTATCTGCAGTTTCACCAGATTGTGAAATGAATATCACCAATGTCCTTTCATTCAATGAGCTTGCAGAATATTTGAATTCTGATGCGAGCAATACCTCTGTCTGTATTCCAGCAAGTGATTCTATTAGATATTTGCCTGTCATGGATGCATGATATGATGTTCCACAGGCTACAAAAAGAACTTTATCCACATCTCCCTTAATCTCATCCACTATTGATTTTACCTTATCCCTTTCACTAAGTGTGTTTTTGACTGCAGATGATTGTTCATTGATTTCTTTTATCATGAAATGAGGATATCCTTCCTTTTCAGCCATATCAGGACTCCAGTCATTGACTTCAATCTCCTTTTCAATAGATTCATCATCTGCATCAAGGAAACTTACTCCATCTTCATCAAGAACAACTATTTCACCCTTTTCAAGATAAGCGATATTCTTTGTATACTTTAAAATAGCAGGAGAATCAGATGCAACGAAGAATTCCTCTTCGCCAACACCAACAATAAGAGGGCTGTCCTTACGTGTTGCAACAATACGATTAGGTTCAGAAACAGTCATTGCAGCTAGAGCATATGCTCCCTCGATAACAGTTATTACCTGACGTACAGATTGTGTTAAGTCAAGGCCGGTTTTCATATATTTGTCTATCAGATGAGCTATCACTTCTGTATCAGTATCTGATACAAATTCATAACCTTCTGATTCCAGATTATCTTTAATGGACAAATAGTTTTCAATAATGCCATTGTGGACGATTGCTATGGTCTCATCTTTGTTTAAATGTGGATGTGAATTGGTTTTACTTGGATCACCGTGAGTGGCCCATCTTACATGTGCAATTCCATAATTACCTTCTAAATCTCTAAGATTAAGTTTAGAATCAACTTCTGCAATTTTACCCGCATCTTTTTTAAGATTAATTTGATTATTCTCTACAGTAGCTATTCCTATTGAATCATATCCCCGATATTCTAATTTAGATATGGAATCAAATAAGATAGGGGCCACATTATCATTTTTTAATACACAACCAACTATTCCACACATAATATCACATCTAATCAAAAATTTCAATACTAAATTACTCTAAAAAATTTAATTTTAAGTTTTGAAAAGAATCTTTTTATTATAAAATATAATTTATCAAAGTCTTTAAACCATTTAACTGTGAACGACAATACATGCCAAAATTACCAGAAATATTTCTATTATACTCATTAAAAAACTCAAGTAATTCTAAATAATTCATTATTAAAGATTTACTGTCCTCTTTACTCAATTGAGAACTTAAAAAAAGATTCGACCAATAATTTAAATGATTTGCTAAAGGCCAAACTAATGAAGGGTTAAATTCTTTTAAAAGTTCAAATGCTTTTTTATAAGTAAAAAGATAACCTTCTAAACGTACCTTAGAATTATCATTAGAAATTGCCTGCTGTGAAGAATCTTTATCCCTTTCCCTATAATAAAGAATTGGAATATTGATAAAAACAGTGAGATTAGATAGTAATAAACTTTGATAAAAGAAATACAAATCTTCAGCAGGTTTATATTCTAAAAATTTTAAGCTATGACCACTTATAAAGGATCTTTTAAATATTTTTGTCCAAATAGCAGGAGGCAAAGCCAAAACCTCTTGATTTTTTACAATGTCATCTATTACTAATTCATTATCGCTTAAATTTAAAATATCCCAAGATTTATCAATTTTTACATTATTTTTTATTTGAATAAAATTTCCAGATACAAAATCGGCATTTTCTTCTGTAATTTTTTTATATAATACTTCACATGCATTTGGTAAGTATTCATCATCCGCATCTAAAAACATTATATAATTTGATAATGCATATTTTAAACCAATATTACGAGGTTTCCCAGCATTCCCACTATTTTCATCAAGATAGAAATATTTAACATTATAATATTTTTTCTTATACTCATGTATAATTTCTTTAGTATTATCTGTTGAAGCATCATCAACAAATATAATCTCAAGATTTTCAAAACCTATAGTTTGATTTAATAAAGAATTAAAGCATTTTTCCATAATTTCTTCTGTATTAAATACTGGAATAATAACGGAAATTAAATACATAATATCACCATTTAATGTTTAAAAATCCCATTAAAACTCTATTAATTTTTTAGAAACAATGAATTAAAGAATATATCAAATCTCATAATTCCTTTCAATAGAAAAAAGTATTAAATTTTAATTCTTTCAATTTAATAAATTTTTTAATGATTTAATATCCACTCATAAACTCTTTTACAATTATTTTTATCAGTGAATTTAAAGAATTTATTAACTCTATTTTTATATTCCTCTTCCATAATACAACCATTATTAATATAATCTTTAATTTTAGAAATTAAATCATCTTCTTCATCAAAAACTTCACCAAATCCCATAGTATCAAAATCAAAATACCCTTTTTGATAATTATACTCATCAGCATATTGGTAATAAATTACTGGTTTCTTTAAAAATGCAAAATCAAAGAAAACAGAAGAATAATCTGTGATTAAAATAGAGGAATCTCTAAATAAATCTTGATATGATTCTTTAGAAACATCAAAAGATAATCTAATATTACTATTAATTTTTAATGAATCAATAAACTTAAAAACTTCTGGATGAGGCCTAAATACTAATTTATAACCTTTTTCATTTAAAAAGTCATTTAAATCTGGATTATTTAAAAAACTATGAATCTTTTCGTAGTATTTTGAATTTACAAAGGAATCTTCATCATGTATTCCTATTCTCCAAGAAGGCATAAACACAATTTGTTTTTTTGATTTGGAATCATCATATAAATTATCATATCTTGGGGGGCCTAAAACTTGAACAACACCTTTATCAAAATTATATCCTTCTCCTAAATAGGATTCTTTCTCTAATTCTGAAGCAGTGTTTAGAAAACTCAATTTATTTGAAAATTTATTTAACATTGAAGAGAAATTACCTACTGCTATCCCATGCTGTAAGAAATATCTTTTAAATTGAGCTAGGCTTGAATATAAATTATAATTTTTTTCATAAAAGGGGTTCATATAAATTTCATTTGTAAATGAAGTAATATATTTTTCAGCAAACATGTACATTATTTCATGTTTTAATGAACCAAAATTTAAAACATTGTTTGAGACTTTTTTCATATTAGCATAATCTTCACTTTCTTTTTTAATAACAAAATACTTCTTTATGCCATCATTTTGTTTAATTGAGTATTTAAACAAATGGGTAGCATTATCATCCGCAAAAATTGGCCTATCCGAGAATAACCAAATTTTTCTATTTTTCATAATTGGATACAAAATTAAATAAATAACTCTAATTAATAAAGCATGCTGATACCCATTTGATTTATCATTATATATTTTCTTTAAATTAGAATATTCAAATCTTAACATATTATGATACTTATAAGGCATTAAAATAAAATTATTATGTTTGAATAATAAAATTTTTGAGTCTTTTACTAAATAAGCACTAGAATCAGAGAAATTACATAAGAATGAAAATTGAATTTTAGGATTATATGTAAGATAATGAGAACCCTCATCAAACTCTAATTCGAAATAAAATTTAGAATTATTTATATTAGACACAGGTGCTTCAACATCAAAATTAAATTTATAATTCCAAGGAATATCTAGGAATATACTATTTTTTCTACTATTATGTGTATAAAATTTAAGATCTGACTTAAATTTTTCCTTACTTCCATTTTCATCCTCTTTAACAAGATAAATATTATATGAATCTGTATTAAAGTAAGAGCTAAAAAGACCGGATATCCTCAAATATCCATCTCTAATTTCTACTATATCCAACCACAGCCAATGATTCTTAAATTTATCTATAATGTAATTTTTTGTTAACATTATAATATCATCATTTTCTTCTTTCAATTCATATTCTTGATTTCTTAGAAACATGAAAAATGCATATAATCTCTTATCTACTTGATGATTTTTTATTACAGTTTTTTCCCCGATATTTTTTATAACATAATTAAAATAATGCCAAAACTCATCTTTTTTTAAATCAGTTTCTAAAATATCTAATGAAGGTTGTCTTAATATCCATTGGAAATCATAAGCTAATAAATATTGTATGAAAACCGGGACATCTCCCTCTTTTTCTTTACAATAATCAATCAAGTATGCAAAAAAGTATTTTAACATATGAGTAAAAGATTCTTTTTTAGTAGATAAATTATCAATCATTGATGTAGTATTATATCTTTGCCTATAATAATAATTGCAAGTATTAATTACCCCATATTTTTTCTTATTTAATAGAATTTTATTTACTACTAATGCATCATAAGCGTGTGTTAAAGTTGTATCAAATTCTAAATTTTTAAAACATTCCCTTTTTACTACTGAAGATGAAATTGATAATTGGGGATTATTTGGTTCTTTAACTAAATCTATCACCCGAGTTTCTTTAAATTTATAATTTAAGTTATGTGGACCATTTTTTCTCTCAAAAAGTATTAAAGGAAGAGCTACTAAATCAATCTCATTATAATGTTTTTCAAAAAATTTATAAACTTCCTCAAAAGTATTTTCAGAAAGATAATCGTCACTATCTAAAAAATTAATATATTTCCCATGAATATATTTGAGTCCCAAATTAAATGCACTTGCTTGCCCTCCATTTAATTTAGAAAAAATATTAATATTATTAGGATATTTTTCTTGATATTCAAGTGCAATATCTTTAGACCTATCCGGACTTTCATCATCAATAATAATTAATTCTATATTTTCCTCAAACCCAATTGTTTGATTAATTAAGGAATCAATAGCTTCAGACAGATATTTTTCCACATTATAAATAGGCATTACAACAGAAAAAAGGAATTTTTTAGTAAACTTTAAAGTATTATCTTTTATTTCTAAGGAATATTCTTTAAGACTTTCCTCATCAAAATTTTTTAAAAAGATATTTGGAACATCATTTAGATAACTATTTTCTAAACATTTAAATAAGAATTCTAATTCAAAACTTTTATTTGATTCTAAAGGAATCTTTATTTTAAAATTATAATTCAAAAAAGATAAAAAAGTATCTTGTTTATTAGTTTCAATATCATCAATTTTATAAAATTTTTTTAAAACCGTACCATTTTCCCCTTTTTTAATGACTTCCAAAGTAATATTATCTTTTAAGTAAGGTATAATAGAATTAGCAGATATAGATAAAACATCACCATCTATTTCAAAATTATTTAAAATTAAATTATTCTCAAAAAAATTTTCTTCATTACGAGAGACTATATAATTATTCTTATCATCATCAATATGGAAATCATTATATTTTATTAACTTAAAAAGATTTTTAGAGAAAAATTTTTCTATATCATATAACTCCAAAATATCATCATCAATATAAGACAAAATTTTTTTAAAAATATTAATCATTAGTTCTCCCTGCATTTTTGAATCAAAAATTAACTTATCTCTAAGTTTAATAAATTTTCTTAAATTGAATGATAAAATGTGCTTTATAAAAATAGGGATCTCATTTTCTTGATTAAGAGAGGAATTAAATAAATTTAAGAAAAAACATTCTAAAATAGTATTTTGAAATCCATTTTCAAAAATAATTGTTTCATGTAATGAATTTTGACTATTTCTTTGCCTAAAATAATACTTTGCAGAGTTAATTACACCATATTTCTTTTTGTTCAATAAAATATTGTTAATATATAATGTATCCTCAAAAGAATTTAAATTCTCATTAAAAGTATATTTTTTTGCAATATCTGATTTAATAAATGTTGAAGAAACAGAATTTTGAATAAAATCTGGTTGAGAATCTAAATAAATTATTTTATTACTACTAAATTTATCATTTAATTCATCTTCTAAATTATTACGTTCAAAATTATAAATAGGAATTGAAACAACATCAATAAAATTTTTTTGAAACTTAAAAAAATCATAAACATCTTCTAATGTATTTTGAGAAATATAATCATCACTATCTAAAAAATTAACATATTCCCCCATAACATGTTTTAATCCTAAATTACGTGCACTTGATACTCCTTTATGCTCTTGAGATAAAACTATAATATTATCAGGATACTGTTCTTGATACTCTAAACAGATTTTCTCAGATTGATCTATACTCCCATCATTTACTAAAATAAGTTGTATGGTATCTTCAAAATTTAATGATTGATTAACAACAGAATCAATAGCTTTTCTTAAATACAATTCGGAATTGTTTACTGCCATAACAATTGAAAACTTAAAAGAAAGATTACTGTCTTTTACAATTTTTTTATTCAAAATAAACTACCCCTAAATATGTTTATTATACTTTTTAAGAATCATAAAAAAATATTATAATTATTATTTATAATAATATCTTTAAAAAAATATTTAAAATTTACTATAAATATAAATAACTAATTCAATAAATGATTTTCAATGCTCTAAAATCCATTTATAAACTCTTTTACAATTATTCCCATCAATAAACTTAAAGAAAGAATCTACATTTTCTTTAAATTTTTCTTCCATTATACACTCATTTTCCAAATACTCTTCTATCCTTTTAATTAAATTTTCTTCATCATTTAATACTTCCCCGAATCCCATGGATTCATAATCGAAATATCCATCATCATAATGATAATCATCATCACTCTGGTAATAGATCACAGGCTTCTTAAGATATGCGAAGTCAAAGAATACAGATGAATAATCCGTAATAAGAAGAGATGAATCTCTAAAAAGATCCTGATAAGAGTCATCTAATGACAAATATACATCCTCACATATATCTATCAAGTCAATGTATCTCATCAATTCAGCATGTGGCTTGAATACTAACTTATAGCCATGTTTATTCAACAACTTATGCAATTTCCCATTATTTAATAAACCCTCTAATGAATTAAAATAATCCGAATTGACAAAGGACTCATCGCTGTCAAATTGGAGCCTCCAGGTCGGCATAAATAGTATCTGTTTATTGTCATCACTATCAGTTAAATTGTCAAATCTTGGGAAGCCAAGAACTTGGATAATATTCTCATCATAATTGTATCCTTCATCAAGGAAGGATTCCCTTTCCAAATCTGAAACTGTTACAATAAGAGAAAGGTTGTTATTGTATTTCTTTACAAACTTGGAGATGTCATCCTTTGTAACTCCATGCTGCAAGAAGAGTCTTTCGCATGTGAAGAGACCTGCATACAGATCCCTGTTATCATGTTCAAAGAAAGGATTTACAAAATCCTCATTGGTAAAGGAACTAATTGCCTTTTCAGCAAAGAGATACAGTATCTTATGCTTTAAGCTAGCAAATGGAAGAATTGAACTGCCATAATCATCTTTCATCTCCTTAAAGCTTGGGCTATCCTCATTTACAACAAAATACTTTTTAACATCATCATTTTGATTGATTGCATATTTGAATAGATGTTTAGCATTGTCATCTGCAAATTGAGGGCGATCCGAAAATATCCATATTCTTTTATTCTTCATAAATGGATATTTGATATAATAAATTAACTTATTTGTTAGAGAAGACCTATAGAATTTAGGCTTAAGTCTTAAAGCCCTTTTAATGTTGCTGTATTCATATCTTAACATAGATAGATAACTATGCTTTACAATATGCAATCTTAAGTCCTTATATAAAACAATGAATGGTTCTTTAGGGAGAAATGCACTATATTCAGATAAGCTCAGACTATGATTGGTTCCAATCAAGGCTTCAAATGAACTTGAATTTGTTCCGTCATCATAATCGATTATGAATTCCAAATCACTCTCTTCTCCTATTGTTAGAGGGATTTCAACATCAAAATTAGTTATATATTTCCATTCATAGCCAAGGTATTTTCTGGTCTTTCTCTCAGGAGTGTTGTAATTGACCTTTCTGCAGATGAACTCCTCAATATTGTTATCTGTTTTCTTTAAAACCTTAATGGAGTAATCCTCATCATTGAAATTGGATATGAACATTCCAGAAATGCTTAATGCATTGTTCTTAATTTCAATTACATCCAACCATATTCTATGGATATTAATTGTATCAATGATATAATCGTTGGTTTTCTTAATTATATTGTTATTTTTGTCTAATTCAACGTATTCCTTATTAGTAAAATTATTTAAGTTATCATTATTCATTAAAAAGACAAAAAAGGATTTAGAATCTTCTTCTATGTTTTCATTGCCTATGACAACATCCTTTTCAATATGATGAATTACAAAATATAAATGTTCCCAGAACTCTTGTATTTCTTCTTTAGTGTCAAAAACCTTCAGATTAGGCACTTTCAATAGCCATTGAAGATCATAAGCCATCAGATATTGGATAAAATTGGGGACCTTTCCCTCAAGAGAAATGGAATAATCTATGATGTTTTCATAAAAATCAGCCAGCCTGTCAGTGAAATATCCTTTCTTTGCTTTTACCTTATCTACTGTAGAACCTCTAATGCTCCTTTGCCTATAATAGTAATTGCAGGTATCTATAACACCATATCTTTTCTTATCCAACAATATCTTATTTATTATCAAGGCATCTTCAAGGTTTACAAGATCTTCATCAAATTCATAACCCTTAAAGGATTCTGCTTTAATGAAAGAGGATGAAGAGGATAAAAGCGGATTATTAGGTTCCTCCAATAAATCGATGATTCTGTTTCCCTTATCAAACTTATTGTTCAAACGATGAGGGCCTTCAGCCCTTTCAAAAAGAATCATAGGAATGGTTAAAATGTCAATTTCTTCAGTATGCTTTTCAAAGAACTTATAGACTTCCTCGAGAGTATTTTTGGAAATGTAATCATCACTGTCTAGGAAGTTCAAATATTTTCCTTTGGCATATTTTAGGCCAAGATTACGTGCACTTGCCTGCCCGCCATTTTCCTTTGATAAAAAAAGAATATTATTAGGGTATTTTTCTGCGTAAGCTTTAGCAATGTCTTTAGATTTGTCAATACTGCCATCATCAACAAGGATCAATTGGACATTTTCCTCGAATCCAATTGTTTGATTGATGATTGAATCAATGGCTTCATTCAAATATTTCTCAACATTATAAACAGCCATGATAATTGAAAATTTGAATTGGTAGTTTGATTTCTCATTCATCTAAAAACATCCCATATTTAGACTTTCAAGTGAAAAAATAGAAAAACATTTAAAAAAAAATAGATCATAACCTAAAACTTCTTAATTGAAAACCTGTTTTTACGCTTGTTTCTTACAAATAGTTTTTGAATAAACTCTAACCTATCCTCTACAGGCAAACTTTTAAGTATTTTGTCAATATTTTCCATTGATAAAGTCTCATTGCTTACAAAATCATAGATAAATAAATCTGTATTATACACTGAATTGATTTCAGTGTCTTCAGCGGTAAATACCCCTACAAAGTTTTTTGTGAAAAATACGTCTTTCTCAACGGTTACAACTGGGTTTCCAATCACATAAGTGTTTGAATAAACAGTAGCATATGGATGAATGAAACTACGAACCCCTACAATAGCTCCAGAACCTATCTTAACTCCTCTTGAAATATAAGTGAAATGATCAATCCATACATGATCTCCAATAAAGACGCTTTCTGAGTAATTAATTCTTTCTTTAGTATTCATATCATAAATCGGATAAGTGTCTATTGTTCTTACAAAGACATCATTTCCAATTACATTATCCTCTCCAATAATTAGATTTTGGGATTCTTGAACATTAATCTTAAAAGGAGCTCCTAATTCATTGTTTTTTCCAATGAAAATAGTTGAATCATGACGCACATAGACCTCTAAAACATAATCCTTATCAGTGTAAGACAAATAAACTATAGAATTGTTTCCAACAAAATTTATATTGGATTTCTTCAATTTAATGCCAGAATCACAATAGAATATGTTATTTACACCATAGAATTTTATTTCAGACTTTTCTAATGTAATTTCCCCAATTACTTTATTTTCTTTTAAATTTTTTATATCTTCAGGATTTTTTACTGTCTCCATACCAATCCAATCCCTAAAATAACTAATCTTAAATTAAAATTATCTAAATCTAATATCTTTCAATTGTTCCTTAGTTGCCTTTTCAGCATCTTTAAGGTAATGATTACATACTTCATTCACTTCTCCAATTTCAACTATCCTTCCCTGATCTATCCAAATTGCTTTGTCACATAATTGTCTTATCTGCGGAATTGAATGAGAAACAAGTAGAACTGTAGTACCTTTATCCATTAAAGATCTGATCTTATCACTGCTCTTTTTTTGGAAGTTTACATCTCCAACACCAAGAACCTCATCAATAATCAATATATCTGGCTCTACAATGGTAGCTATTGAGAATCCTAATTTCGCAAGCATACCAGAAGAATAGTTCTTTACAGGAAAATCAATGAATTCCTCAAGTTCCGAAAATTCTACTATTTCATCATATTTTGATTCAAGGAACTTTTTATCATAACCTAAAATAGCCCCATTCAAGTAGATGTTTTCACGTCCAGAATAATTATGATCAAAGCCTGCCCCTAAAGCAAGGAGAGGGGATATTCTTCCATAAGTTATAACTTCCCCACTTTCAGGAGGATAAATACCTGTAATTACATTTAAAAGAGTGCTTTTTCCAGCACCATTATAACCTATGATGCCCACCTTTTCCCCTTTATAAATTTTAAAATTAATATCTTTTAAAGCTTGGAAGTGAGTTCTTTTTTCCTTATTACGTTTTATTGAACGGATAACATACTCTTTAAGATTATCGATTTTATCATTTCCCACTTCAAAACTTAAAGATATGTTTTTAACTTCTATAGACAATTCCTTATTGGTATCCTGAATTAGATCTGAAATGAGTGAGTCAACATTAGGTTTTGGTTTTTTAACTTGAACTTCATTAATTATTTCATTGTTATAATTAGTAGATTGATTATTTTTAATTTTAGAATTAACATATTTTTGATTTTGAATTAGTTGAATAGGTTCTGAAACTTCTTTTTTCACCATTTCTTTATTTTTTAATGCAGGTTTGGCAATAGGTTTTTTTAAAGCTTCTTTTTTCTTATTTTCAACATGAATAGGAACTATTACATCCTCATCATCATTTTCTTCTATAAATCTTTTAACTTTAGGAGTATCATTTCCTTTTTTTCTTTCTTCTCTTACTTTCATCTCAAGTTTTCTTAATGTAAATTCAGCTTCTTCTTCAGTCATATTGTATCTATTCATTAATTCAAGCTTAGCTTTAATTCTCTTATCTTGAATTCTATTTGCATTAAAATTTGGACTATTTGAAGCTCTATTGTATGTTTTTGGATTATTAACAGAATCCCAGTCCACTGATTTTCTGAATTTTGGATTTTTTCTTTGACTCATTTAACCAACCCTTAGAATTTTAATGTAAGTTTTTTCTCATATCTCTTAAATACAATTACTCCAAGTACTAATATAATTGCAGAAAGAAGAACTAAATTTATCATATTCATCCGGCTTGGAATGGTTCCCCAAAGCACAAGAAGCCTAAATTGATCAATCACCCAGAATACAGGATTCAATATCATATAACTATGGAATGGCTCCGGAATAATATTCATTGGATAAAATATCGCAGAAGCATACATTAACATTAAGGTGATTACTCCCCATAAATGTTGAATATCTGAGAAATATACACATAAAACTGCCAATATCAAACCAGTACCAATAATCATCATGATTAAAGATATTATAGGGAAGATTGCAATGATAGATGTAAATAAATGGAATGGCGCTTTTGTAACAATCATAACACCAATCAAAATTATTAATGTGATAATGAAATTAATAAATTCGGAGATAACCCCTCCTAATGTGAATACAAATTTTGGAGCAGCGGTTCTTTTTAAAATATTAATATTTCCCTTTAAAGACATCATTGATACATTAGTTGCAGCAGTGAAAAAATCAAAAATACATTTCCCAGATAAGAAATAAACAGGATAATTGTCAATGCTACCACCAAATAAATTAGAAAATATGATTGTTAATAAAATCATTATAAGCAATGGTTTTAAAACACTCCATAAAATTCCTAATACTGATCCTTTATATTTTGCTGCAAAGTTCTTTTTAACTATTTCCTCTAATAAAAAAAGAGTATTATCATTAACCAAACTCATAATATTCACATTAAATCCTAATTTTTTAAAAAACTTTATAATTATACTAAAATATATTTTTTCTAATATATATTATTTAATAAGTTAATTATGATATAAAAAATTTTTATTGGTTTAATTTTTTCTTTTGAAATAGAATAGCAACAAATATTTATATTATAATTTATTAAACTAAATATGAAAAGTTTCTAATTTCTTTTTAAAGGTTTTATTATGGTTAGCAAATTTACAGTATTTGGTTCATGCACCTGTAGAGATGTCTTTTATAGTGAAATAAACAAAAACTATAAAGATTTCTTTGAAATTGGACCTACAGGCATTAGGTTATCCTTTATAAGCATAATGCAAGAACCAGTGAAATTTGATGAAAAGGATATAGACATATTTCCAAAAACTGGAAAAAATATTAATTTTACAGCTTGGATAAAGAAAGATTTCAAAAAAACATTCCTTGAAGATTTAAAAAGAGAAAGGTTTGAATATCTTTTAATGGACACTTATTATGATACTAATTTTGGAATAGTCGATATTGGAAACAACAGTTATGTTACAAACAATATTCGTTTAGATGAAACTGCTTTTTATGAAAAGCTGGAACATAAAAGAGTCTTAACTATCTATGACAATACAGAAGAGTACTTTGAAATATGGAAAAGACATTGCGATATGTTTTTTGACTTCTTAAAGGAAAACTGTCCTGATACTAAAATAATCTTAAACCCTAGTAGACATGTCTATCGCAAAATGGATGAAGATGGTTCAATTATAGAATCTGATAGATTTAAACGTGAATGCAAAAAATTCAATCAATACAGAGACCTTCTTGATGAATACATTATCAAAAACTTTGATGTGGATGTCTTATATTTTGATGAGGATACAGTAGCCAGTGAAAACCATTTCTGGGGATGTTCCTCCCTTCATTATGCACCACAATACTTTGAAGGAATAAACGACCAATTGAATCTGATCATTGAACGGGACAAAAGCAATGATGAAACAGCCAATGAAGAACTGAGAAAAGAAAAAAGAGAAAAACTATTGGCCATAATCGAAGAAAGAAAAGAAGAAAGAAAAAGAAAGGCTGCTAAAGATAGAGAAAAACAGCTTTTAAGAAAAGTTAAAAACAAGATCCAAACCAATAGAAGAAGTCATACAAGAAAATTAGTGGAAGACTCTACAAAACGTGTTGAAATAGAAAAGCAAGTCAATATAGAAAAAGTGGAAAAATAATCCTAAATCCTATTCTTAAATCTTTTCCATAGTTTATAATAAACATTTGGACTTAATGAAAACAAAACCAATTTCAGCTTGAACTTCCAATCATCTTTTGAATAGACCTTGAACTCTTTCAATTTATTGAATAAGTCAAGCTCATCCATTTTATTAAATATCTCATCCTTATCGTAATCATTGTAGAAGAAATAATTCATATTGCCGAATACGAACTTAGGAAGTCTGGAATGGACCAATTTTTGACTTAAATCATAAAAAATAGGATTATCATAAGAAAAATCATTGAAATAATCATAAAGCCCTTCAAATAGTTGAACAGATTCAAACCTCTTTAAAGAACTGAATCTGCTGATTGACTCTTCCATTTGATAATAGTAATAAGTGTATTTATTAACGAATTTTACCATATCACAATTAACTAAATACCTAATGGCAAATTCAGTGTCTTCACCATAATCAAATTCTTCATTGAATCTAATATTATTTTTCAAAATGATATCTTTTTTATATAAAAGCAATACAAAAGAAAATGGAATCTTCATAAGTAGCTCCAGATTAATTATATCCACAGCCTTAATAATATTGCCAGTCTTTCTAGATAAGTCTAATAAAGGATCAAATCTATCCACCTTAAAATCAAATAGATTTCCTTCATTATCCACCTTTAATCCTTTAACAAAAACAGAATCATGATCTTTAATATTATCATAAAATGTTGACAGATGGTCTTCCCGGACAATGTCATCACTGTCAATGAAAACTATATAATCACCACTTGCCTTTTCCAAACCTCTATTTCTTGAATATCCTGGTCCCTTATTGGTTTCATTTACAATCAAATTATAAGCAATATTTGAATTTTCCAATGTATTGACAATTACATCTACAGTATTGTCACTGGAATTGTCATCAATAAAAATAAGTTCAAACTCCTTGAAGATTTGATTTGATAATGAATGAATTAACCTTTCTATTGTATTTGAAGAGTTATAAGTAGGCACTATAACACTTAATTTTATTTCACTCATTTAAATCACTGCACATTATTAAAAAAGAGTTAAATTTCCCATTTCATAATGGTCTTACCAAATCTAAGGTTCTTATCCGATTCAAAGGCATGATTAATATCATCCAAAGTATTTATTTCTATTACCTGTGTAATAAGGCTTTCCAAATAATGAACCATATCCTCATTTTCTTCAAGTAAATCGATGACCGTTTTGAAATCTTCTCTAGTGCTTCTATTGGTTCCAAATATTCTAAGCCCCTTTTCAAGTATTTTTCTTGTATTTACGGAAATGTTGAACTCAGAAACTCCTAAAAGGGATACTGTTCCTTCAGGATTGATGGTTTCGATTATCTGGTCAATTGCATCATTTGCACTTGATGATCCTACACATTCAAAAGCATGATCTATGCTGATATCCTCAGGAAGCTCGCTTGCCAGGAAAGTTCTGTCTGCAAAAGTGAACATGCTCAACTTTTCCTCATGCATTCCTACAACAATTATTTCAGACTCTGGAAACATGATCTTCAGGCAAAGGGCTGTTATATATCCAAAACTTCCGTCTCCCCAAACTGCAATGGTGTTTTTGCGCTTGTGGGAAAGCTTTAGGAATCTGCTTATCGCATGAACACTTACGGAAATAAGCTCAATGAAGGAAGCAACTTCCAAGTTGATTTCATCCGGAATCCTTACCAATCTGTCTGCTGTAAGGGAAACATACTCTTCCATAAATCCATCTGAACCGCTTGATCTGAATTTGCTGGACTGCCTATAATTTTCTCCAATAAAATCATCCGCTTTCATTGGCAGATTTGGAATCATTACAACGTTGTCTCCAACATTATAAGTTCCCGTATTATCCTTTACAACTGTACCTATGGATTCATGGATTAAAGCCATAGGCAATTTCTGTTCAATGACTTCCGGTGCTCTTTTACCAAAGTAATACCTTTGATCCGCTTTGCAGATGGAAAGATAGGTAGGTCTAACGATAACTCCTTTTTCCAAATCCAAATCCGTGTAAACCTCTTCCAAAAGCTTTGGAGCCACTAACCTATATACAATATTTATCACAATAAAATCCCCACTATAAATACATATGTCTTAAACCTTATTCATAAATAATAAATATTTATAAACTCAACTACAAATCATAATTTTAAAAAAAAAATTAAGTGCTGAAATCATATAAATTTACTGTTTGTTCACTTGATTCAGCATCAGACACATTTAATTTAGCATCTTTTATAATGCTATTTGCCACTTTCAAGTCATAAGGATAGGTAATTTTGATGTTAAAGACTTCTCCTTTAACAATAGCTACCTCTTCACCATTCAGAACAAATATCTTTGCAGCATCAGTTAAAGTACTTTTTTCCTCGTCAGACAAATTTTCATAAGTTTCCTTAAGCTTTAAAATCTTAAATGTCTGAGGAGTCTGTCCCTGATACATGCAGTTCCTATTTGGTATATTGGAAATTAGCCCATCATCTTCAGAAACAACAATTGTATCTGTTGCAGGGATTACGGTATCACATGCACCAAATTCTAAAGTCTTTTCAATATTCTCCATAATAATCCTATGTGTAACAAATGGTCGTACTGAATCATGGGTTAAAATGATATCATTCTCGCTTATTTCAAAATTTTCCACTATATAATTAATTGCATTCATAATTGTATCATTACGAAGTTCTCCACCTTCAATTACAACTATATTAGAAGAATTTGGGAAATATTGATTAATCAAATCTTTTGTATGATTTAACCAATATTTATGAGACAATACAATTATCTCATCAATTTTACTATTCAAAGAAAACTTTTCAACGGTTTGAATAATGATAGGTTTATCACCTAATTTTAAAAACTGTTTAGGCTTATCCACTTCACCCATTCTGTTTCCATCGCCACCTGCTAGAATAGCCGCAAAAATCATATTTTTTCTCCCATGTGTCATGATAAAAAGTCCTAAAATTTGCTAGAATTATCTATAATTACCCAGAACTTTTTTTTAGTAAAAATTACTATCAAACTTATAATATATATTATTTAATATATTATAAAAAATTAACTATATTAAATTAATTTATAATTAAAAAGTTAATCACTAAAAAGAAAAAATAAAATTAATACAAAAATAATTAAAAAAAAAACGAAAGCACTAAAAACAAAACAAAAATAATTAAATTTAATAAAAAATAAATTATATATGGTAAGCTTTAAAGTGATTAATATGAATATAAAAAACAATATCATACTTGCAATGGATTTAATGGATTTGAAGGAAGCGGAAAAGGTATGCGAATCAATCAACGAGTACATTGATACAATAAAGATCGGATATCCATTGACCCTTGCTGAGGGACTGTCAACTATTGGATTCTTTAAGGAAAAGTTCGATTATAAGGTTATTTGTGACTATAAGGTTGCAGACATTCCAGCTACCAATGAAAAGATAGCTAACCAAACCTTTGATGCTGGCGCAGATGCAATAATTTGTCATGGATTTGTAGGTTCAGATAGTGTAGATGCATGCAAGACATCTGCAGAAGACCATGGAGGGGAAATATTCCTTTTAACTGAAATGTCTCACCCAGGAGCAATCAAGTTCCTCCAGCCAAATGCAGATGAAATAGCAAGAATGGGTGTTGAAATGGGAATCACTAACTATGTAGCACCATCCACAAGACCAGAAAGATTGTCCGAAATAAGGGATATCGTTGGAAAAGATGCATTCATGATTTCTCCTGGAGTAGGAACACAAGGTGGAGACCCAAGGGAAACATTGAAATATTCCAATGCATTGATCATTGGAAGATCCATTTACAATGCAGAAGACCCTGAAAAGGCAACTAAAGACATTGTTGATTCAATCCAATAAATTATAAATTATTAATAAGTTATAAATTAATTAATAATTACTAATTCTATTTCATTTATTTTAAGTATAAAAAGGTGTAAATTTGTTTAATATTAGTTTAGCTTTATCCTATTTCTTTTCTGGCTTCTTTATGAAGCTTTCAGATGATGAATATGATGAAAAGTCAAATAAGGCAATAGCTATTGTTCTTGGAATAGTCTGTGGACTCTTTACTGCTTATGCATGTTCAATCGATTTGGATGCCTCTTGCATCTTCATAGCAATTCTTATCGGAAATATCTTGGCTTTAAAGGTTGATGGAATTCATCATATCGCAACAATGGCTTCATTCATAATAGCATTCCTATTTCTTGGATTGCAATCTTTCACATATCTTTCCATTATCACAATTATAATATGCATGATTGGAGCAATTATCGATGAAATAGGAAATGACAATGATAAAATCTATTCAAAAAGCAAGTTTTTAGAGTATTTCTTCGATTATAGGTTTGCATTAAAAGTAGTGATTCTATTGCTTGTTTTAATTGGATTATTGAACATTTGGAGCTTTATCTATTTCCTATGCTTTGAAATAGCTTATGAAATAGCTAGAGTATTCTTTGAAAATTATATTTTATAACTTTTTTATCAAGTGACTATCTAAAAAATATTCACTTACTTATAACTATCTTTTTTTAATTTAACTGCATTAGTAAGGTATTCAGTTTCAATCAAACCCATAAGCTCATTTGAAACCCAATCTCCTTCAGGCAAATCATGTTCTAAAAGCTCAAAAATTTCTTCAGGAGTCATACCTCCTTCACATTCATATTTTTCATCTTCATTTAAGCCATGGAATATATAAGAATTTACCAAATCATGTTCGCTAAACCCAGTTTTTTTAGATCTAGCCTCCAATCTCCTTTTAAGATCTTCATCAATATCTAATGTAGCCCTAGAGGAGTCTTCTACTGATTTTTTATAATTATAATTGTTTTTAGAAGTATCAATATACCTTTTTATTAAAGGAATTCTTTGAACTACAGCAAGAATATTAAAAAGATTAATTCTACTTAAATCCATATTAACACAACATTGAATTGATTAAAAAATTTTAAAATTACTTGTAATCCTATTTAAAATAATATCTTAAATTACTTATATTTAAATATAATGATTAAATAATTATTATTTTAAAATATAAAGTAAATCTTAGCATTATTTAAGAAAATTAGTTAAATATAGTAAACTATACTTAAAATAAAAAATTATTATGGGTTTAAAAAGTTAAAAAGAGAATGAAAAATGATAATGTAAATAAAAAAAGAAAAAAGAGATTAAGTCTTCACCATAACTTAATCTATTCTATTCAATGCATCAGCCACTATCAATGGGAAAATGATAGTCACATCACCAATGACAGTAACTAGATTGGATCCATGCTTTGCCTTTGACCATGATTTTGCCTCTTCTAAAGGTGCACCGCTTAGACTGCCGGTTTCAGGCCTGTCCATAGTTATTTGAAGACCTGCATCTATTCCTCCTTTCAAAAGGTTTGAAGCAAGGGTGTAATGCTTTGGAAGACCTCCACCTAACATTACAGCACCAATCTTTTCAGACTCAAATACAAGGTCTGACAAGTAATGCATGTCTCCAACAGCATCCACTACGAGAGTGTGATCCTGTGTAAACATCCATAACTGAAGACCGAACATGCTGTCAATGAGCCCTGGAGCAAAGATTGAAACATCATTCAATGCAGCTTGCCTTAGGATTGAATTATCATCATCAATCAAAAGACCAACTTCCTTTAAAAGTCTTTGAATGGAAATTATTCCCTTATCCTCATCATTATCCACTTTTTCGCTGATGATTTCAAATATCTTGATTATTTCGCTTTCAAATAATTCAAAGTCATCTCCTTGAGTGTAAACATCAGCAATTCTGCCTATTCCAGCATCATTTAATTCTTCATCATTGGTTCCAAGATCCCTGTAATGTCTGCCTCCAAAGGCTTCAAGCAAATCGTGAGTGATGTTTGCCCCACTTGTCATCAATACCTTGATTCTTTTTTCCCTGATTAAATCGGCTACGATATTACGCATTCCACCAGGAACCAATGGACCTCCTAAACTCATGAAGATGTCCATATCTTCATCATTAATCATGTCAACAAGCAAATTAGAAGCTCTTGCAACTCTTCCAGCCCCTAAAACGCCTGACTTGTCATACTGTTCAATCAATTCGCTAACAGTCATATCCTTCTTTAATTTCAATTGATCAACTTTCATATAATCCACACTTAAAAACTAAAATAATAAAATAATATTAAAAAATTTAAAGAAATAAAAAATAAAAAATAATAGAAGAAATGAAAAAAAGACAATTTTTCTTCTAATTGATTTAAAATTAAATTTCATCTTCCAAATCGTTATCATTCAACAATGGGAAATTGTTTAGATTTGTAATCTTTTCAATCAAGTCAGTACGGGTAACAACACCTATTGGAGTGTAGTCATCATCAACTACAATCAATCTGCTTATGCCAAACTTATACATTTTGTAAACTGCAGTAGCTATTTTTGTATCCTTATCAATGAAGAACAAGCGTTTGGACATGATATCCCTAACGTCTTCATTTTCCTTTCCTTCAGCCAATGCCTTTACAATATCCACCAATGAAACCATACCAATAGCTACACCTTCAGTAATTACTGGCGCTCCATCAATATTGTTTTTTGAAAGCAAACATGCAGCATCCTTAATTGAATCTCCAGGCTTTAGATAGATCAAATCCAATGTAGCTATCTCATAAACAGAGTTTTTAGGAATGCTTCTTATGGTACTGATATCCAAGAGAAGGATATTGTCCATATCATCTCTACCTACGATTTCACCAATAACACCAAGATTATTGACTGGAGTAGGTCCTACACGGATAATGTCTCCCACATGCAAATCCTTAATGCTTCCTAAAACCTTGATTACAGCTTCACATTCACCAGGATGAGGCACACTTGTAAACTCTATCTTAGCGACTGAAACATCCTCTAATTTTCTATTCTCTTTGTATACAGGAACCTTTGCACTATTATCTGTAAATGAAATATTTAAAGTATGATACGCTTCGATAGTAGGCTTATAGCCACCGCGAGGTCCTGGTACACCTTTTACAAGACTTAAGCTTCTAAGAGATTGCATCTGATTTCTGATGGTTCCAGGGTTCCTGTTCATCACTTCAGCAATGTCTTCACCCTTAATGGACTTGCCATCTGAATTTTGATACAAATTAATTAAAGTCTGTAAAATTTCCTTTTGTACAGAAGTCAACATTTTAGACACCTAAATGTAAAAATACAAGCATTTTGCAAATAAAACACTTAACCAATTTAAATTAACAGTCCGATTTTGAAAATATCATTATAAATTAAGAATCATAATGACAAATTCAAATAAATTATAATGATTTATCATTATTTAACATTATTATTTACTGATTTATACATTATTATATAAAAAGATATTGTTTTTTTATTAAAAATCATTATAAATAAAATAAAATTATCATGTTTTTAATGCATAATTCTTAATTTATAATGACTAATTAAATTAAATAAGAGGAAAAACAGCTATTTAAGCATAAAATGACTAAAAAGAGAAAAATAAGATAAATTAGATAAAAATAAAATAAAATAAGATAAAAATAAAAAAGAAAAAAGAAAGAAAGATTTGGAAATTAATCCAAATAAATTAGATTACATATTGCTTTACATCACTTCTTATAATTGAAGAAGCACCTAATGCCCTTATTCCATCTAACATTTCAGGGAAATGCTCTTTAGGAATCAAAACATTGATCTGTGAAAAGCTTGACCCTTGATTGACAGTTGGCTCCGCACTGCAGAACTTGTTTTCAACCAAATAATTTGAAACCTTTTCAATGGATTCGTTTGCAATATTGAATTTCACATCAAAGTATTTCCTTGCAGTTACAGCACCTAACAACTGTTCATAAATCATTTTAGCCTTTGCCATCTTTTCATCGTCACAGCTTATTCCAGCATATAATCCTGCTGAAGAATGCAAGATGGTTTCAAGCTCTTTAAGACCTGCTTTTCTTAAGTTGCTACCAGTTTGAGTGTTGTCTACAATCAAGTCTGCACCTTTAGCAATGTAAACTTCTGTAGCACCGTCTGAATTGATAACTTGAACTTTCTTATTGTCTCCATCCCTTAATCCTCTAACTTGCACATATGGGCTGGCATCACCATAGATTTCCTGATATGCCTCATTTTCCATAATGTGCTTTCTGGTTAAGTTAGGATATTCTGTAAAGCATAAGATTGGAGTGTCCCTATCCTTGTTTGCCCTAAAGAAATCAGATAAGTCATTATAAGGGGATTCCTTAGGAACAGCTACAATCAAACGGGTTTGGCCATAATTCAAGTCACCTATCTTAACAATATCGTTTTCGCTTAAAACAGACTCTTCCAAAACCCAGTCCTCTCCTACAATAGCTATATCCACCATACCCCTGTTCAATTCTACAGGAGTACTTTGAGGGCGAGTCAAAAATGCACTTATCTCTTCATCATTAAGAATATCAATTTCATAAGATTCATTTCCAGGATCATATCCCCTTACTTCATAACCTGCATCTACAAATAACTGATGGGTATTTCCTCTGTTTACATTGTTTAAACTGCCTTTAGGCAATCCAATTGTTATTTTTACCATAATATCAACTAAAATAATTAATAAGAATTAAAATTAACTTATTTTAAAAAATAAATATAAATCATAAGATTTCAATTATACTCTATTATTAGGAATATATAAATCTATTTAAAAATCATTCCTCTTCCTGATAGGAACCGTTATACTCACCAGAACCTTCAACTGGATAAACAACAGCTTGAGCTATCCTATCACCGGATTTGATCTTATATTCAAATTCCCCATGATTGTAAATCATGAACATCAAGGTTCCATAAAATCCAGGGTCTCCAACTGCTGTCTGTACAGAAACAAAAGACCTAAGCAATGTGGACCTTGGCAAGTAGAGCATTGTATATCCCTTAGGAATTTTCACCTTACGCTTTATTGAAGCCAAATAAGCAGTATGAGGTTTTAAGGTATAAACAGGCCCTTCTAAAGCCTCAATCTCTGGAATGTTTTTCTCATTATCAATCAATGAACCGCCAGATTTCTGAATGAATATCTCATCAAGTTCCAAGTCAATTCCAGATGGCTGAACCAAATCCTCAAAGTCTAGAAAGAGTTTTTTAAGTTCTATTTCACCAAGCATTTTATCACATCAAAACATAAAAATAAAAATTTTAACTCACCAAATATTAAAAAAAATAATAATACTGGTTATTTTAACCAGTAGAATTTAAAGTATTGTTACCTAATTTAAATGTCAATTCACCAGTACCGTCATCATTTACTTTCAACTCATCACAATGTGGATTCAACACATTTATTAAAGCCTTACCTGATTCTGCATCCATGAAGTGTGGCAAATAGTTAGATAAATAAGTTGGGTAAAGTGTTACAGTACAATTATCCTCGTGCAAAGCCAAATTCAAGAAATATGATGTGTGAGTAGCTGGATTTGACTGGTCAAAGATGAAGTTTCCTAAATTATAGAAAATAGGCTTTCCATTGTACATTTCAACACCTTGGGTTACATGAGTATGGGAACCGATTACAATATCTGCACCGTCATTGATGAGTTCATGGGATATCTTTATCTGGTTTTCATTAGGGCTTCTGCTGTACTCATTTCCATAGTGAAGGTAAGCGATTACGATACTTGATCCATTATCACGAGCTTCCTGAACTTGTCTTTGGGCAAGTTCAGTGCCATATGCGGAGTATCCTGAACTGTTAGCTGTTGCAGGGTCCATCACTCCACGATATTCCCTAAAGTTATCTGCATCCATATAGTTCAATATGGTGATCTTCCTATCTCCAGATTCTATAGTTACAGGTTGTGTTGCCTCATTAATGTTGTTTCCTGCACCCATAACATAAATGCCCGCATCCTTCAGGTTCTTTATGCTTTCATTTAATCCTGCTTCACCATAATCCAATGCATGGTTGTTTGCCTGTGATGCTACAACCTTATCGTTAGCATTAGCCAAAAGATATGTGTATTTAGGGTTTGCCTTTAATGGAACATCCCCTTTCACAGCATAGGATGAAGTGGTTACAGGGTTTTCAAAGTTAACAAGCAATATATCTGCATTCTTGGTTACATTCTCAACAAACCTGAATGGGCTTTCGCCAGAGTCCAATACAGCAGGCATCTTACGGCCAAACATGACATCTCCAGTAACTGCAATTGAAACGTCATCGTGACCTAAATCATATGAATTGCCTGAGCCCATAAAAAATGTTCCAAAGACAGATATCGCTAAAAGAATAGCTATAATTAGAATTAAAATTGAATAAAACCTTGTTTTCCTCATCATATCACTTAAAATAATTGTTATAATTAAATTTTACTTTGTAATTAGTATTAAATAAACATTATTATAATCAATTATTTTAATAGATTCAATACATAATTCTTCTCTAAATTAACCATAGCACATATCTCATCTAAAGTAAAACCATTTTTCAATAAATTATTTATAATTCTGGCTTCACCTTTAGACTCCCCTCTACTCATAATAGTATCGACAGTTCTATGATACAAATCCTTCTTCATTTCAATCAGCTCCATTAGCTTTTCTGCTTCATACTCATCATCAACAAATTTTCTTACATACATTTCTAAAAACATTTTTAAATCATATATTTCATTTCCATCCATATTTTCTATACAGTTTACTAAAGTGGCTATTTCCCATAACAATTCAACTACTGATTTATCAGACTTCATAAAAATAATTGTTTCTAAATCAGCAATATCCTCATTATTCACTTCATTATTCTTTATTTTTTGTTTTATCCTATTTAAAGTTTTATTTCCATCAATAGACTTTAACGATTTAATATAAATAGTAAACTCGTTAAATAAATTCCATTTTCGCTTAATTACTCTATCTTGTTCTTCTACAGTGCTGATAACGTAAATATGTACATTTTTACCTTCTCGAAGATAAGTCAAAACTGCATATTTCATAAACCTGTCGACATCATCTTCAGTTACAACAGAACTTTGGAATTCAACTATTGCAATGAAGCCCCTCCTATCTACAAAGGCAATATCCATATGGTATGTAGTTCCACCGTCATCCACCAGTTCTGAATTTATAAAGTGATCAAATTCGATAAAAATGCCGCAATTAAAGCATAAGCTCTCAAAATGCTTAATGCTTTGCAATTTAAATGCCTTGTCATAAAATTTATCTGAAATTTGAATCACCAAAAAATAATTTATAGTTGTATTTTTAACTATAAACTATTTAAATCTTTTTATTCTTAATATAAATAATTTTACAGTCTTTAATTAATTTTTTAAGTTCATATAAATTTTATTAATTGAATATAATCTCTTAAAATGATTTAAATTTTATAACAAGTTTATAAGAATATAAAAATTAGAATAATAAAATAACCAAGGAAAGAAAAATAATATCTATAATAAAAAGAATAGAATTAATTAACAAAAAAAGGATGTGAAATAATGCCTGTAGTAACAATCGTTGGAAACCCAAACATAAGTGTAGAAGATAAAAGAGAAATGGTAAAAAAAGTAAGTGAAACTGTAGCTGAAGCATACAATTTACCAATTGAAGCAATCACTGTTCTAGTTGAAGCTTTACCACCTGAAAGCATAGGTGTTGCTGGTGAATTATTAAGTGATAGAAAATAATTTATTTCTATCATAATTTCTTTTTTTAAAAAAAAAAATAGTTTCAAAATAAAAAAAAATAATTAAATTAAATTTTCAATAAACTCATTTTCAAAATCCAAATATTCATTCAATAGATCCTTGAACTTTTCATTCTCATCACTATCAACCAGATCTAATGAAATTACATTTTTCAAACTATCAATGTTTGATTGAATTGGAACTTTGTATTGATTCAATACCATACCTGGCAAGTGACCCCTATTTTCACCAATCCATTGAATGAAAATATTTTTTGAATCTACAAATTTTTCATCATGAATCAAATTTTCAAATTTTTCAAGATACTCTTTTTCAAAAATGTCATCAAATGAGCTATCTGAACTGTGAGATATGTATTCAGTTATAGTAATATTGATGTTTTCTTCATAAGTTTCATTATATTGATTAGTCAGTTCATAATTTAGATACTTAGCAATACAACAATTAATTTTATCCTTAGTTTGTCTTAACATATCATTTGATTCAACAAACTCTTCCTGAGACACTTTTTCGGTAGTGATAATTTCATCTTGAGAAGACTTTTCATCATCTAACTTTACATACTTTCCAACTAAAAATTCAAAATTGCAATTTTTGCAAAATTGACTTCCATCTTCTCTTTGTGTTCCACACTTTGGACAATACTTAAAATTAGACATCATATTATCATAACCTAAAATCAAGATCTGTTTTTAATGTATTCCGCTCTTTTTTCATGAGCCTCTTCTTCAGTTGGGAATAAACCTAAATGCTTGCCGTCAACTTCAGCACTCCACATGAATAATCCTTCTTCATAGAAAACTCCTTCATACTTTGAGGATTTTTTCTGACTTAATGTTGAATCTGACTTTTTGGACTTGGAAACCTTAGCTCCACCGCTAACCTTAACTTTCTTTTTAGCTTTTTCTTTTTGGACCTTATTTCCGCTTTCAACCTTAACCTTATTTTTTTCAGTATCTTTTTTAAATTCCTTAGCATAATCCAATTTAGATTTTTTATTGGAATCTTTGCTTTTAGCCATTTCCTTCTTAATGCTTGACTTTGAATCAATTGACTTGATTGGTTTTGAACTTTTGGTCTTTTTAGCATTCTCTTTTGCTTTAGCCCTTAACTTATCCCTTTCTTCAAGGGTGATTGTCTTATAGCCACCTTTGACCTTTACATCAACCAAACCGTTTTCCTTCAAGTAATCCTTTCTTGCCTTGATTGCCTCATTCTCGCTTGAGTGGTAAGATATTATTTGTCCCTTAACGCTTACAGACCATAATTTCTGTATTTTGCTAAAGGAGATTCCTCTTGCTTTGGAATAAGCACCACCTATCTTTCTAGGCATTGGAATCGAATGGATATAAATTTCCCTTGCTTCGAAAGCCTCTTTAGATGATTGGTATAATCCCAATTCCTTATCTTCATGCTCTGCTTTCCACATGAAAAGATTATCGTCATAGGAAATTCCCAAGCATTGCGAATATGGAACATCAGGTTGTCTGATCTTTATTTCCTGATTATTAATTCCATAAACAAGATTTTCATCCTTTTCCTCTTTTGCCTTAGGGATGTACAATTCATTCAATATCTGTATGATTTCATTGTCTGGACTGGATTGCCTAAGTCGGATGAAGTCCTTGCCATCATTAATTGCTGATTTTAGCCTAATCAGGAAGTCTGCATCCTGAGTTCTTCTGCTAAGCTTATATTTAGGCCTTATAAAGTCCTTATCTCCAGAATAATTTACATAAAACCAGACACATATATTGAATATGATCTTATGGGCTTCACTTGCGGCCTGAAGCTCACCGCTTATATCATTTGAAGGGTTTTTAGATAAAAGCGGATTAGTGGATTGATTTGCAGACTCATCACGAAAATCATCATTGCTAAGTGAAGAATCGCTTTTAACTTCATTAAAACCAGTTTTATAATCCCTTAAACCGCCATTTTGAACATAAGGCTTATTTGTTTGTTGTGATGGCCTGAATCCACCAGTTCCATCACTGTTTAATGTATTGTGATAAACATCATTTCTTAATCTTCTAAGCTTTGAAAAGTCATTTTTTATATTATTCGGCAAGATATTGGCCTTATTCAACTTTTCAATTCTCTTATACTGGCTATTTTCATCATCTTTGATTCCTTCATAAGCGAAAATTGCCTTAGTGACCTTTTCAGCTATTCTTCCAGCAATAAGAATAGCCTCAACCCCATCTCCTTCAATGAGATTCTTATCCATCCTGGCACAGTCTAAGTATATGTCCCTAAACTGATTTTCCAAGAAACTAAAACAAAATTCACTCATATAAACAACTCTTTAAAAAAATAAAAATAATAAAATTAAGATTTTTAAACTAAATTCTTATTCACTAATTCAATCCATTATTTTTAATGTCCTAAAATGTCTTTCAATACATCTGATGCAGGATCCATTCCCTGTGCACCAATCAATAGTACAACATCATCATTATCTGCAGTTTCCATAATGTATCCTAAAGCATCATAGAGCTTTTCAAAATGATTGTACTTGATATGCTTTTCATCCAATTTGGCAAAGAATATGTCCTTTTCAAAGTCTTCAACATAATTCAAATGGTCCACCAAATCAACACTTGAGGATAATGTTAGGTAAATCTTTCTTTTCTTAGCGCTTGGGTCCTTTTCAATCAAGTCATCATTTCTGTGACGCAATTCCTTGATCACTTCTGCCAAAGCCTCTGAATTAAGGCCATTCAATGTCTCTCCACGTGAACCTCTGATTGCACAAGCTACATACAAGTCATTCTTATCCAATTGCTCTACCAAGTCATAGCTTGCTCTTACGGTGTTCTTTATTCCATCAGGATTATGTGCAAAGTCATCAATGACTATAGGCTCATCGTAAAGTCTTGTAAACCTTCTGCTTAAAGGCCTGTAAGTTTTAACACCATCTACAATATCCTCAATTGGAATCTCCAATGAAATGCATGCAGAAATTGCAGAAAGGATATTTCTGATAAAATGCTCTCCAGTGAATGGAAGATCTTCAAAGCTTAGAATTGACTCGCCATTATACTTTATCTTTTTTTCATCTCTGTCAAAATAGACTTTCTTATCACTGTTTGCATCATAATCTTCAATAAGGCCTTTTTCCATTGAAGTGAAGTAAGCATCAACGCCATCATTTAAAAACTGTTTCATGTTCAAGACATTCTCATCATCAAAATTAAGGACAATTCCACCCTTGTTTGTAGCTTTAACTACACCGGAAGTCTCTTCGAAAACATCTTCAATTGAGTTTACAAGGCCAATATGGTCCATTGCAACATTGGTCACCACACCAACATCAGGATTGATTGCTGAAGACATGATCAATGCATGGTTTTTCATCAAGTCTGTTCCCCAACCTTGCACTTCTGAAACTTCAATTACAAGATAATCGAACACTTCCTTGTTTGGAATGTCACATATGAAATTGAATAATCTCGGATCCACTCCCTGATTTGCCAAAACCTCTTCTGAAATCAATTTTGCAACCATTGGGTCAATCAAGGTATTGAATTCGGATTTTGCATCGGTATTTGTAAATACATTGTATCCTGCATGGGATAGAATATGATAAATCATATGGGAACTTGTGGATTTGCCGTTTGTTCCACTTATCACCACTCTCTTACAGTCAGGAACCAAATTGTCAATTGTCCATTTGATTGCGAATGCATTTGCAAATTCGATTCTATCAACTACAATCACTGGAAACTGGAGCTTTTCAGCCATTTCCAAAGCATCTTCCTTAGGAGTCAAGGTGATTAGGCAAGCCACATTCTTGTCATTTGCTATTTCAACACCCTTGCCGTTAATCCAATGCCTTATTACAATATCTCCCTCTTGAGCTTCATTTAAGGTTTCAAAGATTCCTGTAAATCCATTTGAAGCTTTATAGCTATTGGACCCATAGATCTTTCCCCCAATAGAATCTGCAAGCTGGTCGATAGAAAAAGTGTTTAAAGAAGATACTGAATCTGCTAATTCATTTAAAAAATATGTTTTTGACATTTCAATCCCTTAATGTGTTTTTAAGAATAAAAAATTAAATAAAAATAATTGTTAAATTAATTGAAAATTGTTAAATTAACTGATAATAAATTGATAATAAATTGATAATAAATTAAATTGTTTATAGTTTAATTTGAAATCTTATGAAAAGAGGTAAAGTTTTCCTAAAATTCCAATTGCACATACAAGTACAGTAAGTAGCCAATAGCTTAAAACAATCTTGATTTCAGAAATTCCCTTGTAATTCAAGGTATGATGCAAAGGCTCTACAGGCAAAGTTATTATATGAGCTCTGTGCATTAAGCTTATGATTGTTGATACGATTGGCACAGCCAATGCAAGCAAACCAAAGTAAGGCATGTCAGTTAAGAACACTGCTGCAGCATAACCTGTACCTAAGATAAATGAACCGGTATCTCCCATGAATATTGAAGCAGGATACCTATTGAATACTAAGAATCCAAGACAAATTGCAGTCAAGAGTCCAAATGGATAAAGTGCTGTTGGATTTCCAAACATGTATCCGTAAACACAGCATGCAAATGATGCAATAGCTATTATTCCAGCAGCCAAACCATCCATACCATCAATAAGGTTTACTGCATTGATTGCACCTAATACACCTATGATTAAAACAGGATATGCCAAAAGGCCTAAATTGAATCCACCGCAAGTTGCTACAGCACCTGTAAATGCCAAGAATAAACCAGGCAATAGCTGTACAATGATTTTTACTCCTTCACTTGGCTCGTATTTGATTGGAATTTCAGCAACAATCTCAAGCTTGCCCTCATCAACCAATGCGCCAACCTGTTCTTTCGCCTTGTCAGTGGTGATTCTTGCCTCTTCACCAACACCTAAATCAAGCAATCCTATAGGAACCACAGAATCGCTGATATTTTTAACTACCTTTTGATATTCCTTCACTCTAAGACCTAATAGGTCATCAAGCAATCCCATTACTCCACCGGTAAGCATGATAAATGAAATGATCAAAATATCTGTGTTTTTATAATATAATGAAAGAATAAGCAAAATAGCAAATAAGAAAGCTATTCCTCCCATTGTAGGGGTTCCTGCCTTATGTCTATGTTCACTTACTATAGGATTGTCAGACAAGTCTGCATCCCTTAATGTTTTCCTTACAAACCAGGTGAATATCACTGTTGCAAAGAAAGTTATTAAAAACATTATAATTATTTTTGTCAAATCCATATTCATCACACTAATTAATCACACTGAATTCTTAAAAAATATTAAAAATTCATATTATAATATAATATTTTATAGTTAACCTAATATTTATATTTTTATTTATAATAAAAAAATGATATTACAATGATATTATCATTTCAAAGTGATAACATCAAAAAACACCATAAAAAATGTATTTAAATGAAAAGAGGATTTAAAAAAAGAATTTGAGAATTAGATAAATTCTTTAAAAAAGATAATGTTAAAAAAATTAGAAAAAAAGAGTTAAAATAATTAAAAAATAGGATTAAAAAAATAATAGTACTGAAAAAATTATAATTTTATTTAAAAGCTATAATCATTTCCAGTTAATTCCTTAGCTATTTCAAAGGTCTCTTCTCGAGTATTTCCCCTAATGGTTACCCTTTGGTATCCTTTAGGGCCATGAACAATGAAATTGCCATTGATGTATTCCTTTACAGGTTCTTGAGGAGCAGGTCCTTCATAATCACCTATTGGAATCTCTAAAGTGCAATAGCTTTTCATTTCCTTTTCAAGCTCTTTTACATCGAATTTGCCAATTGCAATGTCTACAAGCAAGTTCAATGGATTTAAGTCTGTGCAGGCAAAGGAAAGGTATCTTGTACCGCTTGGACGAGTGTTTATTTCAATTGCATAAACCTTGTTTTCCTCTTTTGAATAAATCAAGTCCATATCAATTGTTCCTTCAGACTTAAGATTAGTTGCAATGTGCTTTGCAATTTTTCTAAACTCTTCATTATCCATATTTTCAAAGTCACAAGGACCATATCTGAGTCTTTTGATTGGATGAATTCCTTCCAAATTGGTTTCTCCCTTGTAAACCGGTACCAAAGGCAAGTAGTCGCCGTTCCATCCAATAACTTCAATTGAGACTTCAGATCCTTCGATGAATTTTTCAATCAAAGCTGTTTCAAAATTCTCAAAGTAATCCAAAACATCACTAAATTCATTTGTTATGCAAATATCCTTACCGCCTTGGCCTTCTCCTTGCTTTAAGACAATAGGGAAATCAAATCCTAACTTTTCTATAAATTCCTCTTCAGTGTCAAAGTCATTTCCATTCAAGACATTTGCAGGAGGAACATTGAGATTGATTGATTTAAAGAATTCCTTGGTTTTTATCTTATCGGATGCAATGGATACAGCATTCACATTGGAGGAGATTACTGGAATATGATGCTCCTTCTCTATTTCCTCCTTCATTATAGCTACACTCATCAATGGAGGGTCTATTCCTAAAAGGGGAACAATTGCATCAACTTCCTCCTCAATAGCTATTTCCATTGGTTTATCCATCCCTCTTGGAACTATATAGTATTTTGTAGGCAAATCCAAATTAGGAGCTTCCTCGTTTGATTCGGTTATTATGCTTTCCACTCCCAATTTATCAACATGATAAGCTACATCATCGTATAATCTTGATCCAATAAACAGTACTTTCATAAAATCACATAGAATTCTTTAATCTATTAATATATTTAAAATCGTATTAAATATAATTTACTAAAAAATAAAAAGAAAAGCAGTATTTTCAATAAATTAAGTATAATAAAAGTATAAAAAAAGTTTTTAATGCATTTAATATGCTAAAATCTTATCGAAGAGCAATTTGACAAGCATGTCTGATGACTCTTTAACATTATCAGACAACTCAAATGACAAGTCCATGATTTCAGGTTCAATTCCAATGAAGAGAATGTTATACTCCTTTTCCAACTGCAAATATTTGATTAGATATGCTAATGACATTGAGTGTGTTGAAATGCTGATATCCACAATATTGTCCTTATTAACTATGTTTATCTCACCTGCTTCTTTTTTCATCAGACTTGCATCAATCAGTATGATATGAGATGGGTCAAGTTTCTTAATAAGTCCTGTAAAGTTCTCAGGAACAGATCCACCATTGATTAAAAATGTTTTATCCAACCTTTCAATCAATGACTCATTTACATCAACATTTAATTCGTCCATATACGAATCAAGAGCCTCATCTAGAGGTGTATTTCCAGTGTTAATATCATTTACATTATCAAAAAACTCAAATTCATTATCTTGATTTTTAAGTTCATTCTTAATGATTTCTTGATTATTATCATTTAGATTTGATTTATTTAAGATATTTTTCTTTAAAATAGATAATTGATTAATTATATATGGTCCTAAACCATCATCTCCACGAATATCATTTCCTATACCTAAAATAAGAAGACTATCGCAGTTTTCTAAAAATAAATCAATATTTGAACTTATTTTATCAAAATTATTTAACATTTTATCACATAGAATACATTTGAAAAACTTGAAAATTTTTACACTTGAAATGCAACTAAAAAAGTATGCATTCAATATATTTCACATCAATTGAATATCATACATTTTAACTAAATTTTATTGAATGAATACCTATTTTACCATTAAAAATTACCATATCATTGATGAATGATTTCTAAAACATCAGTCTTGATGGTTTCAACTCCACCACCCATCACATATTCCAATCCAATCCTTACTGAATCTCCACAACTCACTTCAGTCTCTTTAATTGGAATCAACATTTCAGGATTTAGCATTGGGGTAGGTCCGCAGATAATGTTTTCATTCAATTTGGTAAAGCTTGTTAGTTTAATGCCGTTAATCTTTAATTTATCTTCTTCAATATTAAAATTTTCTTTAAAATTGAATTTCTCATATTTTTCTTGACTTAATTTCTCTTCAAAGCCCATTTCATCCAATTCTTCCTTACCATATATCTTTAGTTCTATTTCTGCAGAGAAATTGCAATCGATTTCATTCATAAAGTCAAATTCACTATAAACAACAGATTCGCCTAACGAAATATAGATTGGACTGTATTCATCATCTTCATATTGAATGAAATGATTGTTCATGAATATTGCTTCAACTGAATTGATCATTCCTCTTGGTATGATTTCTCCATCATCATTAAGGAATTCCCTAGCACGATTCAATACAGGAACTTCCTCTTCATCTATCAATGCAGTATCCAACATTTCACATATAATCAGGTCAGCTTTTTCATTTAATTTGCTGAAATCAAAGCTTAATAAATCATCATTGACAACTTGTATCTTATCGAATTCTTTAAGGTTCTCTTTAGCTAATTGATAGGTTGAATTATTTAATTCAATAGCTATAATCCTACCCATATATTCACTAGCAAAATAGCTTAAAACTCCAGAGCCGCATCCCAAGTCAAAAGCTACCTTACTATTTGAACAATTGGAATCCCCACCATTCCTTATTGCATAATCATCAATAGCTTCCTTGAAAGCGCTAAGTCTTTCATAATCTCTTAAAAGCTTAAAATGATATGAATTTACATTGAATTTCATAATAACACTCAATCAATAAAGATTATAAAAAATAGATTAAATTGACATTTTGAATATAAAATATATTAAAAATATTTAAATAAAGACCCATTAGATAACTAATGAACCTCCAATTAAAAAAAATTAAGAAAAAGTTAATGATTAATGAACGTGGTCGATATCATGTTCATGGCTATGTTCATGATCTAAGGACTCACCATTTGCTGTAGAGGTAAGTTTTACATGCTCTACACCTTTAAGTCTCATCATTCTTTCGGTAAGGTCTCTGATTTGTGTAACATCACCATTCACAACAATGACTTCCATACAGTACTTGTGGGTCATGTGAATGTGCATGCTTGCATTGATTTCCTTTCTGAAATCATGCTGGATGTTTGCAAGGCTTTCCATAACACCTGTGAAATGATGATCGTAGATAATGGTGATTACACCTACTCTTTGACCCTCCATTTCATTCATCCATTGATATCTTAAAATGTAATCGCTTAAAGCATCACGAATACCTTTTGAACGTGATTGATAACCTCTGTCTTTTAAAACTTCATCAAATTCAGCCAAAAGCTTTTTTGGCAAAGACATACTTATTCTCATCATAATTAAACACCTAAAACTACAATACAAATATTTAATAATAATTACCATTTATTAAAAATATAATAAAAAACACACCATTATTATTAACTAATAATATTTTATTACTTTCTATAATATAAATATTACTAAAAATAATACAAATTTCCAATAAAATATTAAATGTGGTTAAGTAATAAAAATTGATATTGAATACTTAATGCATTCAATAAAAAATATTATATTAAACTTAAAATAAATGATTGATTATGACTAAAAAAACCATTAATGGCATTACTATTAATTATGAACTTGAAGGGGAAGGAAAAACCATTGTTTTTGTACATGGATTATCAGATAGCTTAGCATATTGGAAAGTGCTAAGCGAAAACCTAAAGAATGATTATCAAACATTGATTTATGACTTAAGAGGACATGGAGAATCCTCTGATGATGATAGAAACACCACAATTGACTTGTATCAGGAGGATTTATATCAATTGCTTAAATCCTTAAATATTGAAAATGCTGTTTTTGTAGGGCTTTCATTAGGTGGAAATGTCATATTGAACTTGGCTGTAAATCATCCTGAAATGGTCAATGGGCTTGTTGTCATGTCAAGCTTTCCTGAACATGATGAAAAATTGAAAAATATCTTTGATGACTTTGATAATGCAATAGATGAAGGATTCGTTGAATTCTTCGATACAATCCTGCCTTACACATTACCTGATGATATTCTTGAAGAACATAAGGAGCTCCTGGAAAACGTTAAGGTCGAAGCTGCAAAGACTGCAAATATTGAAGGAATCAAAAAGGGAATCAATGCGGGATATGGATTTAACCTTTCAGACAAGTTAAATGAAATAAATGCCCCTACACTCGTTATTGCTGGTGAAGAGGACAATTTAACCACATTAGATATTCAAAGAAAAATAAGCGATAACATCCAAGATTCTGAATTGATTGTTCTCGAAAAAACAAAACACAATATATTGATTGGCAGAAATATTGAAAAAGTATTGAATATCATTAATGATTTTATGTCAAAAATAGGATAAAAAAATTAAAAACTAAAAAAAAGTAAAATAGTGAAAAAGTGAAAAAAGCAATGAATCTGATTATTATAAAATCTTATAATAATCCCCATTTTTCCTATAAACAGCTTTAATAAGCCCCTTATTTTCTAAAGACAATAGGATATGATACATTCTAAAGTCAGATAATTTCAAATCACCATATAGAAGATTTCCTTCGATTTCATATCTTGAAACAAATCCCTTATCATCTGCTAAAGACTTAATTATTTCAAAGGATGCCTTTTCCTTTTGGTTCAATTCAGCATTTATCACATCTTCTTTTGAATCTACAGTGTTAATTGTTGCATCAACTTCCTTCAATTGAACTGTAGAGCCATTATAGAACACCAACCCCTTAGACTTCAAGCTTTTCAAAAGATCATTGAGGTCATGCTCATACATACCCAAATCATCTTTAAGGAGAGAGACATCTATCTTTTCTTCCTGATATGATTTAATTTGATTTAAAACTTCTTCTTCTGCTTTTGTAATTGTAATCATAAGTAAAACCCTATTTTTAAAAAATATTCTTTTTCTGATTTAATTATATTATGTTAAACATTATAAATAAACTTATAGACAGCAGTTGAAAAGTAAAATCTTAAAAAAAAATGGAATAAATAAAATTTAAAAAAAGTGGAATAACAAAAATAAGTTAAAAAGAGTTAAAAATAGTAAGAAAAAGTAAAAGAAAAGATAAAAAAATGAATAAATCACTTATTCATCTTTTAATCTGTGAATTGCATCTTTTGCACCGTATTGCACAAAAGAGCTTTCATCATTTAATAATTCTTCGAGTTTTGGAAGAGCTTCCTTAGCGTCAAGTGCTCCTAAGATCCAGCAAGCACAGGTTCAATAGCTTCATCACCCATAGTGGTTAAAGCTGTGGAAGCTTCTCTTCTTACCAATTTGTTTCTGTCTCCTAAAGTCTTTACAAGTGCAGGAATAGCTCTTTTATCACCAATAGCTGCTAAGATTTGAGCTGCACCAATTTTAATGTCTTTGTTTCTTTCATCTAAAGCTGCAATAAGAGGTTCAACTGCTTCTTCACCTTTAAGTTCAAGCATGCCTATTGCTTCTTCTCTTACAAAATCATCAGAATCCTTTAAATCTAATATAAGATCATCAATAGATTTTTCCATATTATTACCATCCTAAAATAATTATAAAAATTTAATTTATTCACCAATCATCCAATTAATGAACTCTTAATTTTATTATAAAGTTAAATGTACTTAATTATTATTCTTATTCTGACCCCAATATAACAAAAATTTTAAAATTTTTGCAATTGTCAAAATAATATAATATATAATTTTAATATATGCGAACTAATATTTAAAATTATGTTTTTTGAGAAATGCGAAAGTGCCATAAAACCGTGAAAGCATGTACATGTATCCATAAATAAACATGATTTTGTTGAAAAACAGTTAATTTACTGCAAGTATTGGAGCATATTTTTACCCTTTTCGGTAAGCCTGTACATTTTTGGAACATGGTACTCTGGATTAATCACATAGACCAGTTCATGCTCACGAAGGTCCTTCAATTTCTTGCTGACATTGTTAGGGTGAAGATTCATTTTTCTGGAAATCTGTATTGGTCTTAGAAAATCCTCGCCTTCAAATGACATGAGCACCTTTTCTCTAGTTGGTGCATTTTTTATGTATGCTATCAAGATTAATGTCTCATCGTCCATAGAAATAGTTTGTAGTTTTTAAAGAAAAAGTTAATATCCAAATAGCTATTTAATAGATATTTGATAGAAAAAATAGAGTAGTTGAAGAAATAAAAAAATTAATAATTTTTAAGGATCTATAACTTTCTTAATTTTATTAAATTCTTCATCAGACAATACGGGTGTTAAATCTGAAATATCCACTTCCTTACCAACATTAGCAAATCTTTGACCTCTAGTTCTACTTAAAAATTGAGGATTTTCTAATTTATAAACTCTAAGAACCCAAACATAAGGAGTTTTTCCACGAATAAATTTATTCACATGATTTTTATTCCAAATATGAAATCCAACTAAAGCACTTACTTTTCTAGGACTTTTATTTATAATTTTTTCAACCTTAGCATAATATTTAATCTCATATTCTTTTCCTTTAGCATTTGGTAATAAATTTTCTTCAACAAAATAATGATAATCTTCCTTAAAATTGTTTAACACATTTTCATTCTTCGCATAAGATATTGTAGGATATAATAAAAATTCTTTAATAGCAGTAGGATTATTTCTTATTAAAATTGTTTGTTTTCCTTGACCTAATGCTTCAATAATAGCATTCCATTCATTTAAACATCTTGTAATTTTAGCCATATAAATCACTTAAACATTTTTTTAGCCAAACATGTATGTGTTTTTTAGATTAATTAAAAGAACAGGATTTGAACCATTAATTGTTTGTCAACTTATCCATTTCTGAATTAATTTTACTAATTAAAACTTTTTTTTGATTTTTTAATTTAAATGCTTCTTCAATCATTGAAGATAATTCTATGATTTTATCATCACTTATAAGAGGGATTTTAAACTCCTCAATACGAGGTTTTCTTAAATGAGGAATTGTAGAAGCATATACTGTTCTTTGTATTGCTTGATATTGTCCAACTTCTTCCGTGATCAAATTTAGGAATAAGTAATAAGGATTAATATTAATGGCTCTTATAACAGCTAATCCTGAAGCAATAAAGACTTTATCATGTTCTGTTATCATGCCCACACAACCAATTTTGCCATCTTTTGTAAATATTATATCATTAGGACAAATGTCCTGATTAATTTCATCACCAACTGATTTCTCAACAAAAAAATCAGGTTGCAAATCCATTTGATAATTATAAACATCTGAAGTTCTAATAAAAGGATAATCTCCTTCTTTTTTATTTAAATAATCTATGTAATTATCTCTACCTACTTCAGACCCAGTAAAAATTTTAACTGCTCCTTCTTTAGAATTTAATGTAATATAAGGCCATTTATTTTCTATCTCATTTGCAATTAGCTTATATTTGTAGTACGAAAATTTAGGCGTCCATAAATCCCCTTCTATAATGTCTGAAAGCATAGTAGAATATTCCGTCTTCTCAACAATTGAATCAAAATCAATATTTAAATATTCTCTAAATTTCAATTTTGCATCAATTATTAGTTTATTCGATTTGTTTTCACAAACTATTGCTTCTTTATAATAGTTAGCAATTTTTTCTTGAAAATCTTTTGATGGTTTTATAATTTGTAATTGTTTAATTTTAGGATATGTCATTATTTTATGAGTATTTGATGTAAATAAGCAATTAATTTGTTCTTTAACTAAGTTTGAATTTAAATAAGCAGATAAATAATAAGGATTTATGAAATCTTTATTTATTTCCATTTTCACTAAATTTTGATTAATATTAGCTTCTTCAAAATCTAATGGAACAATAGCAGAAGAACCAATATGGCCTATTGTTGTAAATAACACATCTTCAGCAGCTAAAGCAGATCTTTGTAATTTGCTATGTTTCTCTTCAGAGATATAAAACCCATCAAACATACTTATATCAAATGATTTTATAGAAGAATTCTTAATAAATAGTACTCCTTCATCAACAAATACTTGTCCTGCATGTTCTCCATCAGTAATCTTTTCCAATAATCTTTCATCACCTAAATTAACAACTTCCATATCTGAAGGAATATTCATCAATTTATCTTCAAGAAAAAAATATTTAGCATCGAATCTTTCAGAACTAATTAATTTAGAATAATTTATAGTTTTAGTAATTAACATTTAACCTACACCATTCATGATATTTTTCTGCAACACGACTAATGTCATCATCATTAGTAAATTTTCCTTTTCTATCATGACCACAAGTATCACATACAGCCATAAATATTGGATAATCATCTGGAATATCTTCTTTAGATAATTTTTTCAATATTAAAACACTTGTTTTAGTGCTTGTATGAGGCATAAAAGTTTCTAATGGCACATCAATAACTGCTAATATTTGAGCATTTTCAGATATGTATTGTCGCAAATAACCTAATTTATCATTACCTAAGACTCCATCAGGCAATACAATACCCATTTTACCTCCAGGAACAAGCAAATCAAGACATCGTTCTATAAAAAGATATTGTGGAGCTTCTTTATCTTTTAATTTACCCATTTCCCAACTTTTATCTTTTTTATTCTTTTTCCACTTATGACCTACTTTAAATTGTTTTAATATATCTTTACCTTCCACTTTTATTTTTTCACCGAATGGCGGATTAGTAACAACAATATCAAAACTATTCAAACTAATTTTATTTTGTGTTTTAAAATCCCATTCTTTAGGAGATACTAAGGAATTTTCACAAAAAATACCTCCTCTACCATCACCTAAAATTGCCATATAGGCTTTACAAACTTTTGTTAAGAAGGCATCTTTATCAATACCTCTAATTTTATCAATTGCAACTTTTTGTTTTTCAGTTTCAATTTCGTTATCTGGCCAATTATATTCCTTACCGAAATCATCGACTTCAGCCCATACATGTCTTAAAGCTTCAATTAAAAAGCCACCACTTCCACATGCAGGATCTATAATTAAATCATCTTTTGTAGGGTTTAAAATATCAATAATCATTCTCACAACATTCCTTGGAGTAAAAAATTGCCCTTGCCCTCCTTTTAGAGCACCATCAATAAAAACTTCAAACGCATCTCCTATTGCATCTCTTTTTGATTCCAATAAAGAGAATTGTTGCAGTTCACCTACAATGTATGCAACAGATTTTGAATCTAATATGATTTTATCAGTTTCATCAATAATATCTGAATATTGTAAAGTTACTAATTCAAATAATTTTACTATTCTTTCTTTAACATCATCAAAAGATTCATTTTTACCTGCTCGGAACTTTACCATATCGTCAGGTTTTGTGAATTTTTCATCATAGATTTTACAAAAAATGATATTTATCAATTGTTGTGCCAAAACTTCATCACGAGAAGCCCCTACAACATTTGGAGCCAAATAATTCCTCATAGTTGAAAAGATAGATTTTAAGTTTTCAGCAGGCTTTAAGTCTTTCCTTTTAAATCTACCTATATCCTCAACTCTTTGTCCTGCTTTTGGTATGTTCGGTAAAGTGTCATCAAAAATTATTTGTCCATCTTTTTCAATTTTTTCTAAAAATAATTTTTCATTTCCATTAAACCAAACTCCTAATCTTGCTTTTGAAAAACGCAAATAGTCTTCTAATTCAGTTCTTCCATCTTTACGATTTGGTTTTTTACATTCTACAATTATTAGAATATTATCATCATTAATGTTGTCATCTTTAAAAACTGCAATATCTACAGGGTACTCTTTTTTAGTATCGCTAGGTCTAGCTTTAACTCTCCACTGAGGGTGAGTAACTATCTGACTTTTTTTGTAACCGTAATCTTCAACCAGCATTCTGGAAAAAACTTGAACTGCTTCTATTTCTTCAGGTGTAGCATATACTTCTTTTCCTGAAATATAATCTATAATTTTTTCTTTAGCCATCTTAATCACTGCATTTTTAAAATTAAGTAAAAATTAAGCTTACAATTTAAGAAATCTTCCCAATTATAATCTAAAAATAAATCTCTCAATTGAAGAAATTTTACTATTTCTTCTAAATTTTTAAATATGATATTAATATATTTTACATAATATTTAAAATTACTTTTAAAAGATTACTTTCCATATGCTCTTACAAGTTTTATATACTATGAAAAATAAAAATTACACTAAAAATACACAGATGTGGTGCATATATGAGTAAAGAAATGAAAAGGATACAGGTGAATTTCACAAAAGAGCAATATGAATTACTCCAAAAACTCAAAGGAGAATTAGGAAACAGTGATTCTGAAGTTGTAAAAAACATAACTATGGCTTGGCTTACAGAAAAGTCATTCATTTCAACAACACTCAAGGAAAAAATCTTTGGAGAATAAAACCATGAGGTTTATAGGAAACAAAACCAATTTATTGGAAGATATTGAATTATTTATCAATGAAAATATTCCTCATTACGAAAATTTAGTGTTCTGCGATATTTTCTCAGGAAGTACATCAGTGGGAAGGTATTTCAAAAAGGAATATGAAATAATTTCCAATGACAACATGTATTTCTCTTATGTCTTGCAAAGAGCCACAATAGAGCTTAACGAAATACCTAAATTTACAGAACTCCAGAAAGAATTGAACAAAAAGTCATTAGAAGAAATTTTAAAATTCTTGGAAACAGAATCATTAGATGACATGCAAAATGATTTTAATATAAAAAATGAAGAATTGTTCATTTTAAATAATTATACTCCTAATGAGAACTGCGAAAGAATGTACTTCCTACCGGATATTGGAAGGAGAATAGACTTAATCAGAATACTTACTGAAAGATGGTATAAAGAAGAAAAAATAAATGAAGAGGAATATTATTATTTGCTTGCATTATTAATCGAAGCAGTGCCTTTCTACTCAAACATTAGCGGAGTTTATGGTGCTTATTTGAAGCATTGGGACAAAAGAGCGTACAAACCATTTGAGTTCCCGAAACTAGACATATGCGATAACAAGAAGAATAATAAATCCTTCAATGAAGATTCTCTTGAGCTTATCAAGGAAATTAAAGGGAACATACTATATGTAGACCCTCCATATAACCACAGACAATATGTGCCAAACTATCATGTTTTAGAAACAATAGCTCATTATGATTATCCTGAAATAAAAGGAGTAACAGGAATGAGAGACTATTCAAACCAAGTGTCTCCATTCTGCAGAAAGAATGAAGTGTATGGAGCATTAGAAGATTTAGTATCTAATGCAGACTTCAATTATATTGTAATGAGTTACAGTACTGACGGAATATTGACAGAAGATGAAATTGAGGAGATATTCAAAAGGCACGGAAATCCAGAAACCTTTAGGAAAAACAGGATAAAATACAGAAAATACAAAAGCAAACAAAAACAGAAAAGCAAGGACTTGAAGGAATTATTGTTCTTCATTGAATTAAATCCTATGCCTAAAGACTATCCTATCAAAAAAATAAAAAGAGAAACTCAGACTACACTTCTAAAATTCGACAATGCCAATAACATTCCAAAAAAGGAAACAAAGAAGAAAACCAAAAAGGAGAAGAATAATTTCCTAAAATCTCCTTTCAACTACATTGGAGGCAAGCATAAGATAATGCCTCAGATTTATGCCAACTTCCCAAAGGAAATATCAACATTCGTTGACTTATTTGGAGGAGGATTCAATGTAGGCATCAACATAAATGCGGATAAAATAATCTACAATGACCAAATAACTCCTCTTGTGGACCTGTTCCAATATCTGAATGACAATGATTATGAGGACATCATAAATCATATCAAAGACAGAATTGATGAATTCAACATCAAGAAAGAGGAAAAGGAAGGATTCCTTAAATTCAGAGATTACTACAATGAGCATGCAGAAAACCCTTTGGACTTGTATGTATTGATAGCTTACTCATTCAATTACCAGATAAGGTACAACAATTCAGGAGAGTACAATTGCCCGCATGGAACCAATAGGAGCCATTTCTCCAAAAACATGGAAAACAGGCTCGAAAAATTCGTGAACAGGATACATGAAAAGGACATCACATTCTACAACAAGGACTTCACCGATTTGGACTTGGCGAACAAACTGGACAAGGATTCTTTAGTCTATTGCGACCCTCCATACTTGATAACAACTGGAAGCTATAACGATGGAAACAGAGGATTCAAAAACTGGACAAAAAAAGAGGAGCAAGAATTGCTGAATCTATTAGATGAGCTGAATGAGAATAATATTAAGTTTGCCTTATCCAATGTAATAAGGCAAGGGGACAAATCCAATGATTTGTTAATTAGCTGGATAGAAGAAAACAATTACAAAGTGATTGATATTGATTCAGACTATTCAAATTCCAATTATAAAAAGAAAGAAAAAAATAAGGTAGCGGAAGAAGTATTAGTAATAAATTACTAACTAGTTCTTCCTTAATTATCATGCAATAGATCTTTAATCCATGATGGAGCATTATCATTTACATAGTAACTTCCATCTTTATTCAAATGGAATAGAACCTTTGGATTGAGATTATTGTGATAAATGTCTCTACCATAAGTTACAACCCATCTTCTGATGGAATAATCTCTGTAATTTGGAGTAATGATTTCATCTTCAATAGAGTCAAAATACTCTATTTCTTCTAATCCTCTATCTAAAGTTGAGGACTGTTTCCCCTCAATCAATAAAATCTCTTTATATTTATCATTTCTAAGAATCAGATCAGGTATGTACAAGTTCACTCCCTTCTTGTCTTTCTTAGGAATTGTTACAGTAGTATTTCTTTTTGTGTAGAAATAGCCTCTCTCACAGCCTGCATGGTTTTCGTAAATTCCTTTGATGTCCTCATCTAGACCTATGGCTAGCAAATGCAAGAAAATGGTTCCCAACTTTTCAGAATTCTCCTCATATTTCCAATATTGAGTAGGCAATCTTGGTTTTCTGAACCTGATTCCATCTAGTTCGACATCCAGAATGGAGGCAATGTTCAGGAATTTATTGCTTCTCATTCTATTCACTTTTTCCTGTTTGACTCCATGTTGAGTAATGACAATTCTACCATTCCAGCCCAAAACTCTTAAAGTCTTGGCAATGGAAGTTAAGGAACCTATGTTAGGGTCATGTCCAATATTCCCTTCATTTGCAGGCTTGGACAATCTGCCTGAAACCTCAATCCTATCATCTTTTATGGTAATGTCAATAGGAACATTTCCTTTAGGTGGTCTTCTCATTCTGTTTTTGGTTCTTGCCAAATCTTCAATTGACTCGAATTTCCTGAAGTAATGCAAGTCTTTTCCAATAATTGTTACATTTTGTGTCAATAAAAGGTTAGTTCCAAAAACACTGGTGTCAGTAGGAGCCTTGTTATGATCGCTGTTTTCGGAATTATATAGCATATACTTAGGAACGTCAGGATAATAGTAATCTGAATATACGAATTTTGAGCTTCTTTGGTAAACGCCAGTATTTCTAGATTCCTTATCGCTGGTTTTTGTTTCCTCGATCAACATCAATAAGTTGTCATTTCTGTTGTCTGGCTTATCTTCCTGTTCAAAAAGTAAAAAATCAACAAAACTGGAATATCCTGAGACAATTAGTAATGCAATCCTATCAATGCCTTCGATTTCAGCCCCTTCAACTTTATATTGGAAAGTGTGTTTGTTATTCTTAATTTCAGGAATGATGTTCACATCATTAAAATTAGCTTTTTTTCCATATTCCTTTGAATACAATTCCAAGATTTGCTCTACAACATCATTTTTAGCTCTTTCTTCTGTTAAAATAAATAAGTTATTCATACCAAACCCTCTTTATATTTTAAAAATTAAAGGATAGGTATAAATTTAGAGTTTACAATATAAAACTATTTCTAAAAAAAAGATAGATGATTATTTTTGGAAATTACTAATTATTTCTTCAAATTCTTCCATAGACCTTAAATCTCTATCATACATTACATAATTATCCAAATAGCCTTGGTTTTCGATTTGGTTTTTGTTTATCATGTCATCATAAGTGAACCAGCCCAAGAGTTTGACTGTGAATGTATCCTTCAGAAGCCTGACAGAGATGAAAATGTCCTTAGGGTGATTCTTGGCTTGTTCAACCATTTCCAAAGTCCTTATATGAAAATCCTCTGTCCTAGTTTTTACATCAACAGTTAAAGTTTCATTTTCATTCTTTAATAAGAAATCATATTCGTCACGTTCATAAAAAGGAGAATCATCTTCTACAAAAGAGACATTGTTGTCTAGGAAAAACATTTTCACGGCCTTTTCACCGAGTTTTCCTTCAAACATTTTTCTTTTTTTATTTTTCAATCCTCCTTCATGAAAATCATGCCTGTTTGAAGTGAATGATTTTGATTTCTCAGCATATTGTATGGCTTCATTAATTAAATCTTGTTCAATCAAATAAACATCTTTTAATTTCATAGTATCACTCAAATAATTGAAATTTTAACTATTGCAAAATGAAGGAATTCATTTTCAAAGTTTTTAAAAAAATTATAAATCAATATAAAAAGCAAGTCTCCTCATGAGAATTTATGACTCCAACAGTTTGCAGATAGGAATACATGGTAACAGGGCCCAGATATTTCATTCCTCTTTTCCTCAAATCGCTTACCATGTCTCTGGACAGTTCAGACTCTGTCAAGCTCCTTTCATGAATTATCTCTCCGTTTGTAAAGGTTTTGATGTAGTCATAGAAGCTACCATATTCTTCACTGATTTTTATAAATATCTGTGCATTATTTATAACAGCATTAATCTTGTTTCTGTTTCTGATGATGGATTCATTTGACAATAGCTCTTCAATCTTCTCATCATCATAATTAGCTACTTTTTCAACATCAAATCCATCAAAAGCTTCTCTAAATGCTTCCCTTTTAATAAGCATTATCTCCCAGGAAAGCCCTGATTGAAAATTGACCAGAACCAATATCTCAAACAGGTAATCATCATCAAAATTGGGAACACAATACTCCTCATCATGATATTTCCTTAAAATGTCGCTTGATTCCTTCACCCAATGGCATCTTGTTTTATCGGACATATTATCACAAAAAACTCATTTTACCTAAATTCATTATTTTAAGAATCCTCAGTAGATGAATTCAATCCTTTCACTATTTCTAATGATTTATCAAAATCCCCTAGTGCAGCATAAGTCATAGCCATGCCATTTAGAACTTCTGGATTAGCTGGAGACAATTCCAAAGCCTTATAATAACAGTTCAATGACTCTTCCAATTTCCCAATATTCCTTAAAACCAAAGCCTTGCTACTCCACACAACATGACTATCAGGATAAAACCTTAAAGCATTATCATAATTATCAATAGCTTCTTCATGTTTGCCTAATTTCTCTAAAGCCTCTCCTTTAACAATTAAAACTTGAAGATGATTAGGCATTCTACTTAATATTTTATTACAAACATCAACAGTCTCTTGGTATTTGCCCACACGGAATAGAACATAAGAATAATTATCCAAAAAAGCATTCTCATCAGGAAGTATTTCATATGCACGTTTCAATAATTGAAGGGCTTGGTCAAACTCTTCCATTTTCATATAAATGGAACCCTTAAAAAAGAGAGAGTATGGCTCATCAGGATTAATGGCTAAAGCCTGATTGTAACATCTTAACGCTTCATCATATTTTTCCAATTGAGTATAAGCAAAAGCCTTATCTCTCCAAGCAGACAAATGAATAGGAATTCTGTCAGTGATCAGATCATATACTTTAATTGCATTTTCGTAATCTTCCATGTTAGAATATATTGATGCTTGCATAAATGCCTCTGGAAGTGACTTGAATAGAGTGTCCTTAAACAGTTGATCAGTTTTTACCTTATGCTCCAAATCTTCAATGACAACTTTATACTCATCAAGAGGATAACCTGAATTTTTCAGTTCTTTGAAAATTTCTAATGCCTTTTCATTTTGATTTAATTTTTTATAAGCTATAGCTAAATTTACCAAGAAAAGAGGATTATTAGAATATTTTTTAGCCTCTTCAAAATGTGAAATTGCCTTATCCCATTCCATCTTTTGAGAATAACAAAATCCAATTGAATTGTGAGCTCTTCCAGCAATATCATCACCGGAGAAATGTAAAATCTCTTTAAAAACAGATATTGCTTCATCGAACCTTTTTAAATCACCTAATGTTTCTCCCTTACGAAACAGGACATTTACATAGGAATTTAAATATTTATCTAATAACATATTGCACATTTCAATTTTTTCTTCGTCATTTCTAGCCATTTGGAACATGTAATCTATTTCTTGCAATGAGATCCCCCAAAAAATATTTCTTAATAAATTATCTTAAAAAAATAGGATATATATTTGTTGATTTAAAAATATCGTATGATTTATACATTCGGCAATATATAACTGTTTGTATTTTTTTACTTTGATTAATGAAAAAAGGACTAATCTAATAAAAAAAAGTTTGTATATATGTAAAGAGGGTAATATGTAAATTGAGTTAAAGGTTTAATTTGGATTAGTTCCTGTAATAATTAATTTCAAGGTATAAAAACTTTTTGTGAGGTGAAGAGTGGGTAGAGATTATCCTTGCTATACCAAAAACAGAAGAGATTCTGCAAAACTATCTTCCCAAAGGATAATCTCATCTGAAGCATGAAAGGAAAAATAGTACACCATAAAACAAGTCAAAAAAGAGTATTTGAAAAAAACTCTAATGTTTCTTGATAATACATTGAACTTTGACATTTAAATTGGATACCTAAGATCCTTTGAAAACTAAAAAATGGAGAAAAAAAGAAAAAAATAGATAAAAAAAATTAAAATTTAGTTTTTAGATAAATGTTATTAATGCAAAAAGATTATTCGCAGACGAATTTGATGTCATCTACAGTTACGGTCTTTCTGCCAGCGTGTGCTGCTGCTTTGATGACTTTTTTAGCTAATTCTTCAGCGGAAGCTTCAACTGCGTCAGCAAAAGCCTTTTTAGCGTCATCACTGATTCTTTCTGCACCTGCATCTTTTAAGATACGTACAACTGGTGCAACTGGTATTTCACTCACATTTTCACCTCCACACTCCTTATTGATATAATATTTTTAAATCTCAATATATAAAATTATTGCTTAAAAATGCTCATTTATCATTTAAGAAGTCATAAATGCTGTCTGTTGTGGTGTTCAGTTCCTCAAATTCCTTCAAATATTTGCTAGTCATCTAAACTCACCCCATTATTTCTCATACCAACTTGGATACGCTTCTATATTAGGGCAATCATCAAAAATCTCAATTGTATCCATCATAGAAGATATTTCCCAATCTAAATCAGAAACGTCTACCAAGGAAGAACAACCCTTAAACATGCTTTTCATAACGCAAATATGAGTAAAACTCCAATCTTTTAAAGAGGACAAATCAACCAAGGAAGAACAACCCTTAAACATACCTCTTGCATCAACAACACGAGACAAATTCCAATTAACCAAAGGAGATAAATCAGTCAAGGAAGAACAACCCTTAAACATGCCTATCGTATCAGTGACCTTTGAAGTATCCCAATTCTCTAAAGAGGAAATGTCCTTCAAAGAAGAACAGCCACTAAACATATATCTCATACCAGTAACTTTATAAGTGTCCCAATTAGCCAAGGCAGAAATATCCACTAATGAGGAACAGTTTTCAAATACAACCCACATAGTTTCAACCTTAGAAGTGTCCCAATTAGCCAAGGCAGAAATATCCACTAATGAGGAACAGCCTCGAAAAGCTCCAAGCATACTTTCCACTTTAGAAGTATCCCAATTCTCTAATCCACTTAAAGAAATTAATGAAGAACAATAAGATACTAAATCACCTAAAGAGGATACTTTAGATGTATCCCAACCAGCCAGGGCAGAAATATCTACTAATGAGGAACAGCCACTAAATATACCTCCTACAGAAGTTAAATGTGAAGTGTCCCAATTAGCCAAGGCAGATATATCCTCCAAAGAGGAACAGCTTCCAAACATTCCGGACATATTCTTTACATGGGAAGTGTCCCAATTAGCCAAGGCAGATATATCCTCCAAGGAAGAACAACGGCTAAACATACTTGCTACAGAAGTTAAATGTGAAGTGTCCCAATTAGCCAAGGCAGATATATCCTCCAAGGAAGAACATCCTTGAAACATGTTCCATAATTTATTTGCTTTTGTTATATCCCAATTCTCCAATAAGGATAAGTCAGTTAAGGAAGAGCAATTTTTGAACATATACTCCATTTTTTCAATATTTGAAGTGTCCCAAGTCTCTAAACCAGACAAATCAGTTAAAGAAGTACAATTCTCAAACATGCTTTCCATATCTTTTATTTTATTTGTCACTCCAGTTATGACTGCTGCTTTTAAAGATGTTGAATAAATATATTTTCTTGGAGAATAATTGCAATTGGAAAGGTCTTCACTGATGTACAAAATGTCTTGGTTGCTATCCACTTTCTCCCAATCAGTTAGATTGGTTCCATCTTTAAGAATTATCAGAACATCATGCTCTCCCAAATTATAAATGCTGTCTGTAGTGGTGTTTAATCTTTCAAAATGTTCTAGATAATTATTTATTTCACCGGATTCTAACAGTTCGTCAGCTTCCTTTTCAAACTTATCGCTTTTTGATTTGATTTTAACATCCGCGATTTCAGCACTTGTCTCCTTTTTTATATCCTGTAAAAAGTTTTCAAAAATATCTTCATCTTTTCCTTCTGAATCTTCCTCGCCTTCAAAGACTATGTTTCTCTCTAGCAAAAACACTAATGCCTGAGTTAAAGGATCATCAATTTCACCACTAAGCATTAAATCCTCGAAAATGACATTTGTATGGAATGAGTCATCAGGCAAATATGTGTATCCAATCCTAAGTCCATAGCCATCTTCTTCTTTACAGATATTAATTCCCAAATCGCATATGAAATCAGTGATTGGAGGAACCTCATTTACTGTGCAGGCAACATAAAAACTGTCTTTATTTGATTCTATGCTGAAGAATGTTGCTTCTGGTTCATCATCATAATCTTCATAGTCCTCATCGTCATAGTCATCATCTAACTCATCATCGTCAAAGTCCTCTTCATCATAACCCCAAAAGTCATTGTAACACTCTTTGACATACCCTTCATAGTAAACAGTATCATCGAAAACAAGGATATCATCATATTCCTCTGCATCTTTAAAAGATCCGGTTTCATCAACAAATAATTGAAACAATCTTATGAATATTCCGTTCCCTCTTTCAAGACCTTCTTGAACTTGACCTCTAAAATCCTTTTCCTGAGAATCAGGGAAATATCCGTTGTCATTTTCATCCAAGAAGTTTATATCAAAATAATAAGAATTTTTAATAGTTTTGAAAATATCGATTTTTTTAGTATTGATTCTTTCCAAAGCTTTATTAGCAGGTTCCACATATCTTTCCTTTTCAAACATACATATCACCATTAAATGATAAAAAATAGCTAATTTTAATATGGGTGCCATCACCCTCTCTTAATAATATATATTGAAACCGTATTATTTAAAAGTAGTCAAAATCAAGAAAAACAGTAGAAGTGGAACTAATCCTAATTTTAAAAAAAAACATATGTAAAGGGGGTGATATGTAATTGAGTTAAGGTTTAATAGATTAGGATTAGTTCCCTACAATTATTAATTTAGTTTCAAGTTAAAAAAATTTTGTGAATTTTCATCTGACTTAAGGTTTAATTAACTACTTTAAATATGAGTTTTACGAAACCTTTTTTAAAAGTTTGGAAATCGTTTATTAAATTATTTAAATGGAACATAAAAATTAAAAAATAGGAAATAATATATTGATCAAACTTTTTTTTTAAAAGTTTGGAATTATATTTAATAATTTATACATTTCTTTTTTAAAGTTTTGCACGTTTTCTTAGTTCTTCCAATTCCTTTTCTGCTTTAGGCCTAAAATCCCATGCGTCCCCACAGTCATTAAGATTTCTTCCATCAATCTCATCGATGATTTCCTCATACAACTTGATTGCATCATAATAGTTTCCTTTATCCCTGAATACATGAGCTTGGCGATACAGTTCGCTGATTTCATATTCAAAATCTTCTGTTCCTGAAGAGAATCCTCCTACGCTGGCTCCACAGCTGCATATGCTGTCTCCTTCATCTACCCATGAACCGCAATTTGGACAAGTTGGCATTTCATCACTCCTCTTTTCTTCTCAATTTAAAAAAATATTACAATCCTCAAATAGATTTAAGTTTCGTAAAACTATTGTTTAATGAACTAAATTAAATAATAGTTAAAAATTAGTATATTTTCTGTTGTATTTAAATTTTTGTAAAAAGAGATGGTTTGAGATTATCCTTGTTACATCCCAAAAACAGAAGAGTTCTGCAAAACCAACTTCCTAAGGATAATCTCTTCAGAGGCACAAAAGGAAAAATAGTACACCCAGAAGTAAAAAAAAGCAAGAAGTAGTGAGAAAAAAACTTTCATGCCTCCTGATAATACATTGGATTTCGGCATATAAAGAGGATACCTAAGAGCATTTGAAAACTAAAAAAAATTATTGAAAATAATAAGAAAAAGAGAGTAGGGAGAGATTACCCTTACATCCTTCAATGCCAAACCACTAAGGATAATCTCAAATCGAACATGGCTTGAATATATGGTTACTCCCTTCACAATATCAAAGGAAAAAGCCATGTCCTGTATAATATAGTTGCACTCCACAACATAAAAAGGTTGTTACAGAGCATGTGCAAAGTAACCTATGCAGGGCAGACAACATAATAGTTCTGCCTGTATCCTTTGTTGGCATTGTCGAGGCATGCAAACCTGTACTTCCTGTTCACTCCCTTTGCAGGATCTGCCACTACGTAGTGGGTTGAGGTCATGTCCCAAATGAGACCGTAATGACCGAAATTTCCAGTATAGTCTCCCTTGCAGTTCCTGCTCTGATTCACTTGCCAATGGCAGATTACCGGGAAACCTTTCTTCAAGTATTTCTTCACTTCCTTGCTGTTTCTAGCTATTGGAATTATCCTGAACCCTAACTTAGGAGCATTCGCTATCAATTGAGCAGGGCTTGTACCACTGCCCTTGGAAGTTCCAAGAGCCTTTGCACAGGTGCTCTCAGAGCGATAGTGATACAAAATCATGCTAGCCATCGCCAAGCTTGTAGGACAGCAGGTGTAGTTGGTGTTCTGGTAGTCCATCACAAGAGGATTCCTTGCAACGGAAGTCAGTGTAACATAGTTAGGCTCCCTTCCGTTCTTTATCCAGAATATGTTCCTTGACTCATAGAGACCTGCATACTCCTTAGGAGTCAATCTGTACTCCTTGTTCCTGTCCATATCGTACATGATAAGGTAACTTGGCAAACCTTCGCCCTTCTTCAACCACTTGAAAATCCTTTTCGCTCCGTCCTGGAGCATCGCTTTGCTAAATCTAACCATCTAAACAACTCCTTAACTTATTTTTCTTATATTCCTTCATCTTTCTCATCTTCACAGCACAAATGACTGGATTGTCCTCTCCGAAATCACAGTAGTACGGAGGGCAATCCTCATTCAGAAACGCGCAGTTCCTGCAACTCTCATCAATCATGGAATCACTTCACCTTCAGGCTTATCCTGCGGTTTGACGGAGAGTACTCGACCCCTCCGCCATAGTTCACGGTAACCACATAGTCTCCCTTCGCAAGATTGATTGGAATGCTGAACCTGCCTTCCGAATCCGTAGTCCTTGTGTATGTCTTCATGGACTTCAATGTCCTTCCTTCGCTTCCTGTCATGATACCTTACAACCCTTCAAGCTGTTTCCCTTGCCAATCAGATAGCCGCTACCGCTCCAGTAGTGTCCCCAGCCCTTGCTGGTTACGGTGTCCACAACGAACCAGTTCCCGTCGATCTTGTACTCTCCGTAGTAGTGGTTCCACCGGTGGACATACCGAGCCTTGACTCCGACCGCACGTGCCAATGCAATGCACAGGTGAGCCTGGTCTGCGCAATTGCCCTTCCGAGCCTCCAAGGTCTTCCTAGCGCCTCTCTTGGTGCAGGCATACCTCTCGTACTTTATCTTGCCGCTGTTACCAAGACCCATCCAGTCAGCGATGGCTCTCATCTTGGACTTGTCTGTCCTCTTTCCCCAGCAAATGCTGCGGGCTTTTGCGACAACGTCCTTGTGAATGTTATATTTCTTTATCTGTGCCTTAGCGACGGTATTGTCTGTCGGATCGTCAGGATTGGACTTCTTCTCCTCCTTCTTCTTGGTTGTGGAGACAACGTCCACCTTCTTGGTAACGGTTGTGTACTCGCTTGCAGATGTGAGCCTGTACTTCTTGCAGTAGCTCTTTCCCTGCTTGTCGCCTCCGCAGTTGATGCAGAAGTCCGCTCCGCACGCAGAGCATGTTATCTCCCCGTCCTTGCACTTCTTCGGATTGTCCTTCAGTACCATTGCCTTTCCGCATCTCGGACACTTGTTCAGGTATGTCTTCCTGACTTTTTTATAAGGGTTCTTAGGATATCCGCAGCATGCGCAGGTGTTGTAGCCCCAAGCGGTTATGACATCTGTCCTCTTCACCTTCTCCGTTACGGTCTTGGTCTTTGTGGACTTCTTTGATGATGAGTATTTTGAAGTGTCTGCAATCTTCGGCTCAGCCTCATCGACATACTTCTGGAAGCTTAGGCTCACTATCTCGTCTCCGAGAGGAATGCCTTCGCTGTACAGGATTCCTGCAAGCTTCTGACCCTTCTTTGCTATTGTGGTGTCGGAAATGGAGATGTTGGTGTCCCTTTGGGTCACCTTGGTTCCTATCTTGGCATTGCTTACAGTTATCCTGTTAGCTCCGCTGTCATTCGGAGTCTTGACAGTCTTTGTTATCTTAGCCTGTATCAGCTCGTTGTATCCTGGAATCTTCACATAGACGGTATCGTAGACATGGAAATAGCTGTCATCGCCGACCAGAAGGTTCAGGTCTGCAACGCTCACCTCAATCTCGATGTCAGGATACCTCTTCTCAAGCAAGGCTCTCGCACAGGCATTGTAGATGGCATACTTGTTTGTCTCGCTGGTCGAGACTGTTCCGACCTTAGGAACCTTAATTGTGCCGTTCCTGTTCTTCTTGCTGTAGATCTGGTTGTAGTTGGCTTCCGTGGTGCTGTAGTCGGAATCAGCCCCTGCATCGTCCTCAACGTACAGGTTGTTAGCCCTCTTGTTGAACGGAGCATACCAGTAGGCTGTTACAACCTCAGTCTCGGAATTGTTCTCCTGACGCTTCTCGATTATCATAGGAATCCTGTCTCCCTTGCTGACTGCAAGGCTCCTGTACTGGCTGATTATGGTGCCCAGCTGGCTCTTTGTCATTGCAGTGGCGCTTGTCTCGTCACTGCTGTCGCTAAGGCTAAGCTTGGGAGCCATTGCCCTGTATGTGTCTGTCTCGCTTACCGTATGGACAAGATTGTCTGTGTTGTATCCTATGTCGAGAGCCTGAGAATATGTGAATCCTATGTTGTCGACCTGCTTCAAGTCCAGATACCTTCTTATCACATTGTTTCCTGCCTTCTCGTAGCGGGTTGCGAAGACCATTCCTGTCTCGCTCTCGATAAGGCGTAGAAGCTCAATCAATGTCATCGTTCCGACAGGCAGTATCTTGTTGTTCTGCCTGTTCACGAAGCTGTCGATTGTTCCTATGTCATAGTAGTCTCCGAACACTCCTTCAAGGAAGCTCCTGTCCACAGCAATCTCGCTGCTTCCGGTATAGCTGTAGAGCTCGACATTGTTCAGCTCGACAAGGACCTCCTCAGCCTCCAAGGTAACAGTCTCCTTCTGCCAGTAGTCAATCTTGTACTCCTGGTTTATCACATAGAGGCAGGGCTTCAGACCATGACCTCCGCTTATCCATATCTTGTTGCCCTGCCTGTACCACTTCTTGATTTTAGTATCGTCATTCAGGCTGTGCTCCAAGGTTATCTCACGGATTGTCTCTGACTGGGAGGTCTCCTCTATGTAGACGCATGTGCTGTCAAGCCATGCGATGAACTCCTCGTCAGGAGACAGCACTATGATGTCAACAACCATAGCCTACCACCTCTCGCGGAACCTTACAGCCTGAACGAGAGCTGACTCTCCGCTGTTGAAGTCGAACTCTCCGATGATGCTGAACCAGTCGCTGTCATAGTCGACATGGTCTGATATGTCTACTGTGTCGAAGCTTCCGTCCTCATTTATTGTGGTCTTGGTGAGCTTTCTGCTTGCACAGTCAATCAGGACAATGTCATTGACCTCGACATCGTTCTCTCCTGTGGAGAATATGATGAAGCTCTTTCCAGTAACCTCTTCGGTAACGGTTATCTCATCGCTCAAGGCAAGCAGCTGGATAATCGGCTTGACCTTGGCTATCCCATTGTTCACTCCTGTGCCTACGCACAAGGACTCATGGACGCTGTATGCTGTGCCGTCAGGAATCACCAGGCTGACGCTGCAGCTGTACTCCCCAGTCTCAATTTTCTCCTTGATTGCCTTCTCCTGTATGAACTCGTACTCAAGGTCAGGAATGTGGGCGAACCTTATGGTGTTGAGGGCAGGCTTGCTGAACTCGTCCTTATCGTTGGTGAGCAGCTTGCTGAACTTCTGAAGGAACAGGGTGGCTTCCTCGATTGTGCAGCTTCCGACATAGAACTCCAATTCAAGGCTCTTCGATTCAATGCTTGAAAGGTAAGCCAAGGTGTTGTCGGAGCCGCTGACCTGATAGTAGCTGACGTCATTGTTGGCTCCGCTCACTCCCTGAACATCTGTGAGGAATATGTTGTAGTATTTGGAGCTCACGCCATTCACCCAGAACTCGATGTAGTCCTCCTCAAGCTCCAAGTAATGGAACTCTATCCTCGCATTGCCTATCTCAAGGAGGCTGTCATGCAGGAAGGAGTTCTGCGCTATCAGCTCAATCTCGATGTCATCTAGTATCTCGACGATGAAGTCCTCGAAGTCCAAGCCCCAAAGGTCAAAGTCTCCGCCTATCGCTATCGTTCCGTTGGTGTCCTCGTCGATGTTGACGCTCCTGTGCCCCACCTTTCCGTTCGGCAGAACAAGATTGCACAGGAGATTTGTGCTGTTGTCGCAGTTCACGTCCAAGTATACAGTTATCCCTTCAACCACAATATCCTCAAGGATAAGGTCGTCCATATCCAAGCCGTACAGCCTCACTGGGCTTGTGTTGTCCAATGACTTCATGTCGAACAGTGAGAAGTCCGCCAATGAATTCAAGCCCCTTATAGGGACAGGATAATTTCCTCCATGCTCAAAGCCGTTGTTCACAGAACCCTCTATGATGCAGGCTTCAGTGAAGTATACCTGCACATAGGTTGCCTGATTCTCAATGTACTCTCCAGTCCTGATCAGGTAGACTGGCAAGCTCTTGTCAAAGACAAAGTTAAGCTCAAGCTTGGTCCAGATTCCCAATTCCTTTACAGGCTCGCTCCAGACTGTGCTCTCAAAGACCTCGTCCTCGTCATCGAAGTCTCCTTGATAGATTCCGAAGCGATAGTTGTGCTCATATGGCTCGAAGATGTCCTGCTCGTTGGCGACTGTATTCACGTCATCGTCAATCTCAATCTTCATGTAGCAGGAGGCATTGTAGGTTATGCCTTCCCCAAGGCGATTTATGACTTCCTCGTCAAGTTCGGTCCTGCAGAAGAAAGGCTTGGTCAATGTGATTGGCTTGACCTTGATCTCATCGGTCTCCAGAACCATTTCCTTGGAAACGTCAGTGATGACCTGCCCGTAGACGCCGCTGCTGGTAAGCTCTATGGTAAGCTCACACCCAGCCTTCTGTTCGGTGAATAAGGCTTCCCAATTCAATGCAGACCCATTTGAGTCTGAAACGTCAGTCAGGACGCCGTCCTCTGTTTCAAAGTTCTGTATCAGGACCTCTCTAGGAAACTCAATCTTCAATGTCTTGGCGATTGTCCTTTCATTGGTTGTGAAAACCTCAATGCCATAGGTAACCGTTTCGTTCTCTAGCGCATAGCTAGGCAAATCGCTGAACACAACGCAGTACTCGTCAAGCACAACGATACCGAACTTCTTGATGACTCTGCTGTTTGAGGTGTCGGTAACCGTGATGTAGTGGGTTCCAGTCCTCAATGCATTCAGGCTGAAGCTGACAGCAGCAGTCCTGTTTGCAGTGTTCACCGTCCAGAAGAGACCGCTGTCGCCTATGTTGGAGATGGTCTCCCCGATGTCTCCGTCTCCTCCAATCTTTGTTCCGAAGCTGAACCCTTCTCCCAAGTCAATCCTGAACCTCAATGATGAACTGGTCTCGACGCTTGTGCTTACGGTCAAGTCGATTGCAAACTGCCCTCCGACATAGACGCTGTTTGCAGAATAGTTGATGTCAAGGTTCTCGTCAATGGTGTTCATAAGGGAGGACTTGTTGGAGGAGGAATTTGGTGTAACGGATTTGACCGCACCGCTGACCTTCTTCCTGATCTCCTCATAGACGACCTGCACCCAGACATATCCGAGCTTCATTCCCGCCAAGTTGGTGGAAGTGTTCTGAGGATAGTCTATCTTCACTCCGAAATTGCCGCTCATGACCTTCTCCCGTGTTGCGCTCACATTGAAGCTCTTTGTGCATTTGGTGTAGTTCACAGGCACCGCATTTCCCTTTCCGCTTCCGCTCACATTCATGAGGGAAATGGTCGGAGCAGCTATTGTAGGATAGGCTGTCTTGCTGCTGTAGGTTATCTTGCTATGTGCATATCCGACGATGATCTTGGTGATCTTGATGTTCTGAGGAAGGGTTATCCCAAAGTTCTTGAGAGTTATTGTGGACGGACGGTTCCAAGTTCCGTTCTTTCCTCCCAAGTTGCTGCAAGTCGCATAGTTGCTGTCATCAGCCTTCAAGGCGTCCAGATTGATGAACTTCCTGTACTTTCTAGGGTTCTTCGGATTTGTGCTGTTCCAGACTGTGCTCTCGCTTGTCTGTGAAATGCTCTTCGCATAGAATTTCTGACTAGTAACCATATTATACACTTCCTTGGGCTGGATTGTAATATACTGTGAGAGTAGGACCGATGACATAGAACAGTCCAGGGTTTGTGGTGGTGTTGGCTCCGTGGGACAATACCAATTTCATGCTTGAGCTGTTCACTCCTTTTGGAGTGGCTCCCGGATTGGACCAAGTAACAGTGCTGCTGGTGTATGATCCGTTTCCGCCCTTTGTGCCTGTTCCGCTCAGAGTGGTTCCGCTTCCGCTTCCAGTCAGCTTGACCGTTCCTGCTGGAATGCTTATGTATGCGGTGTTGCTTGAGCAGGTTCCCTGCTTGCTCTTCCATGTGCAGACAATCTTGGTGATTGTCGCTGTTGTAGGAATGTTGAATCCGAAACCTGACTTCTCGATGTTGGCAGGACGGTTGTATGAACCGTTCTTACCTCCGATAGGTGCGGAGGAACAGGTGTTACCTGCCCTGAGATTATTGTCATCGCCATTGGTGTATGTGTCGTACCACTTACGGTAAGGGGCGCTGTCGCTAGCAGGATTACTCACGATGGTTCCGACATACTTGCTGACGGACTTAGGACTAAGTATGGTGAATGTGGTTGTGAGTGTCTTGGCGTTGTACTGTGAGTCTCCGCTGAAGATGTACTTGACATAGACCTTTGTTGGAGTCCAGTTCATGGTCAGCTTAGCCTTTCCACTGCTATCTGTTGTCCTGTCATAATTGCTGAAGCTGGAGTTGTCGCGGGAGACTGAAATCCTCACAGTCTTTCCGCTCAGCACATTGCCCTTGCTGTCCTTGAGGACACATGCAGTAACCCAATCCTGATAGATGTCTCCTGTGAGGGCAGTGATTGTCGGCGTGTCCTTTGTGAGTGTAACATTGACAGTCTTGCTTGTAGAATCGAAATGGCTGCTGTCTCCTCCGAAGACGGCATAATAGCTGTGTGTTCCGACGCTTCCAGTATGGCTGAAGCTTGCGACACCGCCTGATGTGCTTAGAGTCTTTATCTTTGTTCCGTCCTGATAGAAATCAATCTGACCGTTCACAGCATTTCCTGACTCATCAGTCAAGGTAGCCTTTATGGTGAAGCTGTTCTTGAAGCTGGTACTGGTGGTCGAAGTGGTGAGTGAGATGTTGGTGTTCACCCTGCTGTCAATCTCTATAGTCTTGTTGAGCACTGCACTTTGGTAAATGTCATTGGCAACTGTGGTTATTGTGATGTCCAGATTATCCTCTCCTACCAAGGTATGATTAAATGTGTATAAGCCCTCATTATCTGTGGTTCTGCTGTAGTTTGTGTTGTTTATATTAAGCGTAAAGTTGAGATTATCAATGCCTATTCCATTCCTGTTGATTATTGCTATTGTGATAGGTATCACATCACCAACATTGTAGGTTCCAGTAGGAACCAAGGTGTCGATGATAGGAACTGCCAACGATTTCTCAATCTCAGAAACCTGTGATTCTGCACCTAAAAACCTTTCCGTCTCCTCATAAACTGCCTTGAACTTAAACATGATTTTCACTCCTAAGCTATCTGCTTGACTACAATGTTCCTGTAATAGGTTTTCCTGTTCAACTGCCATTCGGAATCTATGCCGAACCTTGTGCTCTCATTTATTGTGAAGCCATTGAGATTGACGCTGTAGCTGGCAATCACACTATGGTCCTCAAAATCACTTATTACTACGCTGAAGACGCCATCCTTGACCGTGAACTTGCTGTGGATCCACATCTGATAGGTGTTGCCAGGATATTTAGGAATCTCAGTGAAGGAGCCGTTGACCTTGTATCCTACCCAATACTTGTTGTTTCCGTCATCTGTCAACTTGTACCAATTGTTGGCGTCATTGTAGATGACAAATCCGCTTGACCCGTCTGTTCCACTGATATAGCTGTCGAACTCTATGGTGAAATTGTCGGTGAGTCCAGTCAATGGAGTAATAGGAATGAATGACTCCTTCTGGCTTCCAGTATTCGTAATGACATAGCAAAGGTTTGTTCCGTCAAATTCGATGGTTGCAGTACCGCTTCTCAATGGTATTGAGCTGCCATAATTTGTCAAGCCGCTTGAGGATGAGCAGCTGTCCTCGAAGATGACAGTCTCCTCTGCAATGTCGGACAGGGTGCTCACATTGACAACCAAGGTGGCGACACCATCGTCATCAGTCATTCCTTCTCCCAAATATTCATCCCCGTTATAGAATTTCACTGACTGCCCGACAATGCCGAAGCTCTCATCTCCAATCAGAGTTCCGTACAATGTAACAGTATCAGTCAGGCTGTCAATTTCGGACGGATCAATGCTCAATGTTAGAGTGGTCTGCTCATATACATTGATTGCAACCTCCTTGACGGACTCCAGATAGGTGTCCTGTCTTGGAAGCACACATTTAAGGCTGTACCTTCCGCTAGCTTCGGAACTGAAATCAAAGCCAATCAATTCATCGCCAACTCCAAAACCGTCATTGCCGGTCTCGAGCTGGGCAATCAATTCATCGTCATCATAAATGTAAAGGTCAACGCCGCTTACAGGATTGTCCTCCTCGTCAGTAACCATGACATCGATGTGGGCTGTGGAATTGGGCAGAATGCTGAAGCTGTCAGTGATGAAGGTTATTGTCAGCTCACTGCCTGTTCCCATGTAATAGGTCTTCATAATGACCTCCTCAAAGTCAACGGTTGTGTTCTGCTGTTGCACCCTGCAATATAGACCTTCTATGTTGTCCTCATTGTCCAATATGTTGCCCAATCCTCTGACGTGATTGGGCTGCAAAATGTAGCTTTTCATTGTCTAGACTCCTCTGTTACGATTCAATTTAAGCTTTATCTTCTCCTTCACCTTCAAGTCAAGGTTCTGGAACAGCTTGCTGTTCACCAATTTGTGTATGAATTCGTCGCTCAAGGTGGACTCCTCAATGAGCCTAAGCACCTCATCCTCGCTTACTGAATCAGGAAGGTTTATGAACTCATGCTTCAAGGTAAGCTCTCCGCTCACAACAAGCTCATTCTCGACTTCGACGAAATCTCCAGTCCTTGTGTCGAAGTCCTTTCCGGTGATCTCATCGGTCGCTATGTTGTTCAGCTTTATGTCATCAGGAGCATAGTCTGCCTTCAAGGTAGGGGCTGTCAGGTCAAAATCGCTGAAGCCGTTCACTATGCTGCTTCCGACTGCCCTTCCGACAGTCAGTCCTGTTGAGGTCATGTCTCCGACCCTTCCGAGAGTGTTCTCGAACTCCAGGACAACCTTCCTCTGTATTGTACCTGGAGAGGCAATTCCCATTGAACTCAACAGTCCGCTGACGATGTTCCTTCCTATCTGGCGAGCCTTTGCGACCAGCTGGCTTCCTGCACTCAGCATGCGGGAGCCGATTCCCATGAACTCGCTGTATACCTTTCCGGGCAATCTGCTGACCTGTCCTGTAACAGCAGTTACTACACCTGAAGCCTTGCTCCTTGCATTGCTCACCCAACTGGAAGCGCCGCTGGCAATCCTGCCTGTGGTGCTGGAGATGTAGTTTCCAACCCGGTTAGGCAACTGGCTGAAATAGCTGACAACGCTAGACAGGAACTTGCTGGAGGCACTCTTCCCTTTGCTCACGATAGTGGAAGCCCAACTTATAACGGAGCTTATTGTCCTTGTCAGGTTTGTCATGACGATGGACGCTACACGGGTGAAGATTCCTGTCAAGGAGGATATGATTGTCCTTAGAATGCTCACGATATTGCCGACTGCACCTCCAATGAATCCAGCTATTGCACCGAATACGCTCATGAAGACAGCCTGTGTCTGCCTCAATGCAGGAACGATTCCCGGTGAACAGCCCAGCAATATGCAGACAATCCTTCTCAAAGCCTCGACTATCAGTCCGACAGGACCCAAGATAGCCAATGCAACGCCAAAGCTTCCAATGGCTTCCCAAGCGCTTTTCGCACTGTTCACAACCTTGCCCAAGAAGTCTCCCAACTGTCCGAACACATCGATTATCGCCCTTACGATGTCAAAGCTTCCTGTGGCGCTAGGAGGGAACAGCTCGTTCCAAGCCTTCCTAGCCCAATCTATGACAGGAGCCAACGCCTCGCATATGTCATTCCAAGCGTTAGACAGGTCCTTCAGGAATCCTTGTACGTTAGGATTGTTGATGAATGCGCTCCAAAGCCTGTGCAGACCTGCTGTTATGGCACTTATCATTGAGCCCACATCAGTCCACCATCCGAAGCTCTTTCCTACTTCATAGACTGCAACTGCAATGGCTATCAATGCAACCGCTACCCAAGTCAAAGGGTTAGCCAATATCGCAGCAGCCATTGCCCAGAAGCTTGCAGTCAAACCGCTGTTAGCGGCAGTCTGAAGCACAGCAGCGTCCGCACCTGCAATCTGAGCTATTGTCAGGAATGTGGACTTCAATGTAACTGCGTCCTCAGCAACTTCCATCAACCCCAAAAATCCTGCTGTCTTTTTGACGGCACTTCCCACATCATTGAAAACGCTTATCATGGGGGCGATGCTTGGAGCGACAGTTGCAAATCCGCTGACTGCGCCTGCAATGCCTATCAGCCCCTGAAACAATCCAGGAAACCTGTCATTCAAGTCATTGAGCTTCTGCACAGCCATGTCTATGTATGGAGTGAACATCTCTCCCACATGCCTACCTGCGACACGGAAGTTCTTCTTCAATGTCTCAAGGTGCCCTGTTGTGGTGTCGAGCATTCCGTCCATGTCTCCGCCCTTCTCAAGAGCCTTGTCCAAAGCCATCTGATAGCCCTCGACATCGTCAGCCGCACCGCTCCATCCAAGGTCTGTGAGTGTCTCCTTGGTGATTCCGAAGTTTGACTTGAGCATGTCGAACTCACCGTTCAATCCTCTTCCTGCCGCTTGCATGAGGGAAATCGCCTCCTCACCGCTCTTTCCCATGAGGATAGCTCTCTGACCTACATCGTTCACGGTGCTTGAGAACATCATCAATTCCTCATTGCTCATTCCTGTGGACATCTTGATTGTTGACATAGCCTGTCCCAAATCGTCCAATGAGACAAGGCTGTGGTTGGTCATCTCGTCAAGACCCATGAAGTAGTTTGTTGAGTTCCCGTTCAAGTCCTTGAAGACCTTGTTCACACCAGTGAACCCGTTGAGCAGATGGTCTCCTGCCTTCGCACCGCCCATTGTGGCATTTGTCAGTGCAGTCATCCTCTCACGGTTCATCGCCAGTCCGACAGTCAGCTGTGAGATGGAAGCCATTCCTATCGCACCGATTGCAGAGGATATTATTCCTCCAAGACCGCTGAAGGCATTTCCCAAGTTCTGGACCTTTGACTTGACGGAAGTGATGGCATTTCCCAATGCTGTCCTTATGTTTGTGGCTGTGGTCTGAACCTTGGTCTTGATGGAGTCCCACTTGTTGCCCAAACTGGTCTGGATTGCTGTGCCCAAGACAAGTATCTTTCCCTTTGTGCTGTCAAGGGAATAGCCCATTTCCGAAACCTTGAGCTTTGCCCTGTCCAGGTTTGAGCCAATGCTTGGGTCAAGCTTCATCTGATTCAGCATGTTCGCTGCCTGTGCTGCACCTATTCCTACCACTCTAAGCTTTGAATTGACTTCCTCTATTTGTTCAGAAGTCGATTTCATAGTCATCAATGCCTTCTGCTCAGAAGCAGATAACTGGTTGAAGCTCTGCTTTCCAGTTATTCCTATTCTTGTCAGATGTTGCAATACCTTTGCAGATACTGGATCCAGTTCGCCCAGCTTTTCCAATGTTCTCCTTTCTGCATTGGTGAGTTGGTTGAAGCTTGACTGTCCGTTGACTCCTACCTGCTTCAGCCTTTGGGTTACCTTGTCCAAGTCCGTTCCAAAAGAAGTGAGTTCCTGATTGAATTTTGTGTTTGAAAGTGATGTTGTAAAGGTGCTGTCAATTGTGTTTCCCAATTTCCTGAAGCTGTTTTCAACCTTTTGGGCGACAGATGATGCCATGTCCTCTGCCTTGACGATTATGTTCATTACATTGCTTGACGGCATTCTCCTTCACTCCTGAAAAATAGCTAAAATTTACTTTCTTCCACTTTATTCATTTCCTGATATAGTTCAAGTCTTCCTTTTGTCAGGAAGACAGCTTGCAGTATGGTTAAATCACTTTGACACCTTGTCAAATGGTAGCCGCAGTAATCCAACCATAGAATCTGCCTACCTTCCTTTGATTTAATGAAAGGTATCTACCTCATCCTCAGAGAGTTCTATTCCACTCAATCTGCGGACATGGGAAAACAGTTCTTCAAAAAGTTTGTGAGGCATCTGCTCAATCTCTGTCTCGCTCCAAGCCTCCTCGCCGACATTCTTCTCATTGTCCAATGACATGAAGATGGCTTTGGTCTTAGCCTGGTGCTGTGCCTTTTGCTGCAATTCGAGATTTATCTTTCCTTTGCTCTCGACTACACTCTTTGGCTTCTGCCTTCTTCCTCTGTGGGCAGTCTCGTTGGTCTCGAATATGCCCATAGCCTTTGCCTCAATCTCATCAACCTCATTGATTTCCGCTTGGGAAAGGGGTCTCAAGTACATCTCGTCCCCATCCAAAGCGTCAATCTTCACCTTTTCAATCTTCTTGACACCCTTCAGGATGTCTGATTTCTTTACTACAACCATGATACCTAATCCTCTTCAATCTCTTCAACAGTAATGTCAAAGCTTTCGTCAATGTCATTTACGGATATAATGCTTCCTGAAACAACCTCGTACCCTTCAACAATCACATCATACCTTCCAGGAGCCACATCATTGAAGGAACAGCCTCCTGCACTGCCTGTGGTTGCCTCAAGGCTTTCTTCAGTAACTCTGTTGACAATTGCAACATTGCCTGATACAGGCTGTTCATTCTCGTCCTTGACTGTAAGCCTTACGGTAGCGCTTGTTACACCTTCACCGCTCTTTATCTCAGGCTGGTCATTCACAAGCCTGCAATACATGTCTGTCAATACGCGGGTTCCATCCAATTTTGTGGCATAGCCTGTTCCCATGGCGTCCAAGTTGAATGTAACCTCAATCTCGTCAGCCTCGCTCAACTCATAGTCCACCGCAAATATGCACTCGGGGAATGTGATCTCAAGCCTGTCGGTTGTGTCCTCACAGACATTGCAGATAAGTTTTAACGGAATCTTGCAAAGCTTGCATTCAGACGGTCCATTTCCGACTTCACCATATTCCGCTTTCTGTATCAGTTCAAAGGTTTCCCTTTCCAAAGTGCTAACAAATGAAATGGTTATGTCCCTTCCTTGAGCAGCGGCTTTCCTTTGAGGACCACGGCTACCCAATCCGATTGTCTTGTCGACATTGATGTTGTTCTTTCCTTCAAAGCTGAAGCTTGAAACGATTCCTGGAGGTGCAGACTCGTCTATCTCAACGGAAACATCATAGAACATCAATGCCCAATCTCCGTCGATAAGCTTGACTGCATAATCTTCCATGTCATCAATCTCATCGCTTGTCTCTGTCTTGTATACAAAGTCAGCAGTGAACTTCATGTACTCGTCGCTAACCTCCATCTTGAAGTTGTCAAGCAAGGAGCCCACAATGGTCTTCTCGAATATGTCAAAAGTAACCCAAAGGGTGAAGCTGCTCAACTTGTTGTTCTCTCCTCCCCAGAACTCATGGGTGTTGGGGCTGGAGCCTCCGTCAGTGAAGTGATAGTTGTCCAGGAATGCCTTGAGATAGTGCCCTATCCTCTTAAGGTCAACCTCACCTTCGATGTTGGCAGTAGGCTTGTACACACCTGCCCTTGCCTTCTTCTTCATCCTTGATCCGCTTGACTTTGTGTTTGGAGTTGAGTTCAGGGAAGCCTTTGCCTTGCTCACTTCCTGATGGAAGTCGGGCGCTGACTCAGCAACTCCATACCTTGCCTCTTCCTTAATTCCTACAACACGAATTCCCATAAAATCTCACCTAATCATACTTTCTATTACATTTCAACCAATCAACAATATAAACAAAATTAAAGATTATGCTGGTTGCGGGTATCCTTTCGCTCTTTCCTACAACCGTTACCTCTCCTACTGGATACAATGTCTCGAACTCCAGCTTGTGGAAGAACCTGTTTGGCATGGAATCGTCAACCTTCACCTTGTTGAAGTTCTTCATCAGGCTTGAGCCGACCCTGCTTGCAAGGCTGATTCCCAATATCTCAGCCTCCTCCAAGTCATCGCTGTACTCTACGCACACGAACTCGAATGGAACTGACAATGTAATCTTATTGGAGAGATTCGCCTTGTCATTGACCCATCTTGTAGTAGGGTGCTGCACAATCCATATCGCAGGAGGGTCCACAGGAACATCACTGTTCACGGATGGAATCAGTGTCTCCACATCCTCAAGCAATCCTCCTTCCTTTATCTCATGTTCAAGATATGCCTTTACAGTCTGAGGAACAAGCGAAGCAGTATTTACGAATTTCATGAGTCCATCTCCATCATTGCCCTAATCATAAATTCCTGCACTCTCCTTTCAGTCATTTCCATGCTTCTCTCAACAAACCTCTGAGGCTTCTGTCCTCTAGTCCATGGAACCACAACAAGCTTTCCCTTGAACTTTCCTTTGTTTGGTGTAAAGGCTAAGAACTTTCCGTTCTTAGGTCTTATCTTATGACCAAAAGGACCGTACAGACCTGTTCCATCATTTACGAAAATGGCATACTTTGCACTGCTTTTCACAGTCCTTTCCAATTCTCCTGTCTGGAAGATTACCCAAGAGCCCTGAAGCCTTCCATGATCCACAGGACTCAACTTCTTGAGGTTTCTCTGCAATTCATTTGCAGTCAACACAACTGTCCTTTTAGCAACCTTTTTGAACCTTGGCTCCAATGGCTTGAGTTCCTCAACGTCAATCTGCAATTTCACCAAGAGTCATCATCTCCAGTGATGACGAAGAAGTCAATCTCGTCTCCTTTGTAGCTTTTCCTTTCATGCACGAAAGGAGTCAAGTCCCTTTTCAAGTCATTTGAGAATATGTTGGAACTGACAGTCTGCACGTTCCATTCCTTGACCTGAATTACGGGAGTGTCCTTCCTTGCCTGAGCCAATGCGACCATGTTTGCAGTAAGCCTAAGGCAGACATTAACAACTGCTGGAGGTATCTCCTCCAAGTCATTGAAATCGTAGTTGCAGTAGGATATTATAAGTCCTTCTGACTGCAGAATCCACTTCTCAAGCAATGTTTCCAGGCTGGAGGTGTCTCCCTTCTCGAACCTGAATGTCTGAGGCTTGACTCCTGTGAACTCGATGACATCTTCCGTACCAATCCAAGTCATATTGCCATCTCCTCAATCAAGGATACTCTGCCTCTTCCAATGGAATCTCCTTCTGAGGACCGACTGCTGCTGGTGGACCTTCCAAGCTTGGACTGTCATCATAGTCTCCATCATAAACTGATTTGATAAGTTTGTAGAGTCTCTTGTGGCTTCTCCTGTCTATGACGGAAAGTTCTTCCCATGGAGGCAACTCAGGAAAGGAATCTCTTATGACAGCATACCTTTTCTTCATGCTTCTCCTTTCAATCACAGACAGTTCGTTCCATTCAGGAAGACCTAACTCATCCTTCAAAACATTATAAAGCTTTCTAGGAGACTTGTGAACGGATATTGCCAAGTCCTCCCAATCAACCAATGCCATCAGTATCGCCTCAACCAATCCTATAAAGCAAATGAGAAGCACAATGATATGCGAAATCATACCATTATGCTCTGGAGAGTTCAGGCAACGCCTCCGCATCGCTTGAATTCATTACGCTTACAACTGCTCCGTTACGGAAGTAGTAGTCCACATCGCCGCGGATACGGAACCAGTATCTTGTGAGCTCGTTCTTGGCAATCCTTTCAGGCTCTACAGAAAGATTCTTCCATATTCCGTAAGCCAAGTTCTTAGGGTTTGTGAGCATGGAGCATACCCTGTTGCCCAGTATTCCCCTTCCGTCCTCATCATCCAAGGTGGAGCAATGCTCAATAGGTATTCCCTTGTAGGACAAGGCATTGAACCCTATCTGTGCGGAATCACCCAAGCCAGTTCCTCTGTTTATGAGGATGTTCCTGTATGCGTCCTCGACTTCAAAAGGAACATAGAACTTGAGCATTCTCCTGTTTTTCCTGAATCTTGGAGGCAATGCCTTAATCATTGCGTCGAACATCGCTTCAGGACCGTCCTCAATGTCAAACATTCCATTGCTAGGAGCTATTGACCTGCTGGATATGTGGTTTGCGCATTTCTTGAGCCATCCGTCATTTGTGTTGAGAAGAGGATCGTCGCTTCTTGCAACTTCGCTGTCAGCAAACAATGCCCAGTATTCCAAGTCCTCCCCAATCCTTTCTCCCATCATCTGGAGAAGGGTCTGCTCGAATTGGGCTTGTGTCATGTTGTCCTCCTTCTCGTCATCCTCGATTTCGCACATTGCCTTGAGCTTCTTGACGTCCAATTCGTTTGCTCCGAAGTCGACGTCAGCCGCAGGAATCTCAGGGTCGGTCTCGCCGTTCACGTCATAACCGTTTGTGAGGACTCTTCCGTTTATTCCTACCCTGTTGAGATGCTTCTTGAAAGATTTCATCAGCTTGAAGTCCGCATCTCTTAAAATTGTATTGTCCAAGGTTGCTTCCCTGAGGAAGTAACCTAACTGCTCGACGTTCAATACAGCCTTTCCTGTCTCCATGTCAGTCCTCATGGACTTGAAGACTGCCTTTTCCTGCTCGTTTACCAATTGGTTTAAAGTAGCTTCGTTTCCCATAGTTACACTTCTTTCCTAAAATAAAACTGTTGATGTATGATTATAATTTCCTGACTGCAGAGCCTGTGTTGTCCCTGCCCATGATTTCATAGACACGTGCGGCTCCGGTCTTTGCAACCTTCTGGTTGTCCTTGATGTCATGATTTGGAATGGATTTGCTGGACTGGACGTTCTGTGAATCGTCATTGCCCTCTACTTCTTCCTCATCATCTTCTTCATCGTTTTCGTCATCTTCCTTCTTCTTGGCTTCGTCATCCTCTTCCTTTTCCAAGGATTTCCTGATAGCCTTGAATAGCTCGGTTCCCAAGGTCTCGAACTTTTCAGACAATTCCTTCTCCAACTCTTTCTTAAAGGTTTCAAAATCGTCGGTGTTGACGAAATCCTTGGTAACTTCGTCCACAATGGCTTTGATGTCCAATTCGATATCCTCGTCTTCAGGCTTCTTGTCATCCTTGTCATCTTCCTTGTTGAAGATTCCTTTTATGGACTGGACGAAGCCTTTGGTTTCCTCTTCCAACTTATCGTCTATATTTTCGCTCACAACATCACCGTTCTCTATATCTTCTTTCATACTGCAAAATTTAGCTCCTCTTACGCAAGGCTTCCTGACAAGGCTTATGGTGAAACCCACTGGGTCCTTGATGTCTTTCATCAGAACCCTTCTCGGCAGCTGGATCTGCTTGTCTGCAAACTTCTTGCTCACAGTTGTTATGCTGTATCCAGTGTACTCTCCATTGAGTGCCTTTTCCATTTCCTCCTCGTCAGTTATCATTGTGGTGGCTATCCAGGTTCCCTTAGGATATTCGTTGACTGTTCCGTCCAAGCCCTTGAGGCTTATCGGCTCATTAGTTATATATGACTCCACAGGAACGCCTATGACCTCTCTGGTCTCGAAGAACTCATGGTTCTTGTCGACAAGGCTGTAATTTGCCAGATACTCATGTGCAATCTGCCTTATCTGACCCTCGGTCAACGGCTCCTCGCCGTATATGAACTCGCAATCCCTTTCACCTGGAACTAATACTGGAGCTGTTATAAGCAAAGAATCTCTTGATTTTGTAACAACTTCTATAATACTAAAACACTCCATTGAAAAATAGCTAAATTTGGTGAACAGGCTTATAGCCTTCAACCAACATAGTGGAAAATTAGAAAAAAATGAAAATAATTTAACAAAGTTTTATAATTTATAATAAAAAATCATAATATAAGTTTTCGAAACTTGAATAATGAACATCTTATGATTTATATTTATTAATTTTGACATTAATTGAATAAAAATTAATAAAAATTATATAATATTAAAAATAAATTTAATTTTGTAGAATGTTATTGAGGAGGTTTAATTTTGGAAATGAAAAAAATTATTTTGGCATTATTCATTATAGGAATAATTGCAGTTAGCATTTCTTCAGTTAGTGCTGGAGAAAAGGTAACAGTTAAAGATTACACATTCGAATTACCAGATGATGCAAATATTACACAAGAAAAAGACGATTTAGTTTCATTTGAAGCAACTGAAGGCATGAAAGGATTTATAGGCTATATTGATTATGAGGAGTTATATAGTTTTACTAAAAATGATACTGATTACGTTGTTGAAAGCATGAATAGTAGTCCTCAAACATATTATTTCATTGATAGATCCATGCAAATTTGGGGTTATTTTATGACTTTCAATACAAATGGTCATAATTATATATTTGAAGTTTATAATAATGAGACTCTAGACACATCACCTTCAGAAGAAAAGATGAATATGACTCTTCAAGAAATCATTGACTTCTATGATAAAAACCCTACAATAAATTCGGTTTAAGTACATAATTATTAATCTATTTTATATGATTGCATGGCAAATAACAGGATTGTTGTTTTTCGTGCAAGATATTATGTAATGTTTTTGAGAATTTTAATCACGATGAATAATTAATTATAATTGGTGGTGAAAAATTGAGTGATACAGGAGATATATGTATATATGTTGGTTTAGTAATATTTGTAATGTTTATTATTGCTATCATATTTGGAAATAGCCATTTGAATGCAGGTATGGCTGCTGGCTTTGGAATGTTCATATTTATTGTAATTGTTGCAAGTGTTTTTTGTAAAGCTTTAAATTAAAAAACATATGAACACTTATGATATGATTACAGCATTATAATAATTATTTTCTAAAATATAGGATAATTAATTTTTTTAAGGAGACATATTATGGTTAGTGGTTTTGCATTCTTATTACCTTGTGCAATATGCTTAATATTATTAGTAGGATTTTTGTATGTACTGTTTAATTAATAAATTTCATACTTAAAAATACATTTCTATTTTCTAAATTCTGCTTATATAAAAACTAAAATTTTTACTATTTTTTTAATTTTCACTCTAACTACTGAGTGCTTACTGAGTTCCTACTGAGTGATTTGGGAAAAATTTCAGTTCAAAATCTCAAAAAGTGAAATTTTTTTCAACGCTCTACGGTGCCTTGATTACACCCTAAACAAAAGGACAACCATTTTTCTCTCCACAACAGATCACTGGCGAGAACAGGAGAGACCAGAATCTCACTTTTCTCTGAACGGGTTCCTTCAGATAGCTTAATGCAGAACCATTCTTTACCTTATTTTATTGGTATTTTTGGTTCTTTTTTGGGAAAAAAGTATTACTGAGTAATACTTTTTGAAATACCACCATTACAAGTGTAAAATCACATTCAGAGAGTCGGTGAGTGATTTTTGCCATCGTTCATTGAAAACGATTGCTTGGACTTTTTCACTTGTAATGCCACCTACCCTATTTTCACCACCAAAATTTCGGAAATTTTTCATGGAGCAGTCTACGGTTGCAGTAACCTATGACATGACACCCTATCGACCCTTGCTCCTGCCTTCGATGACCTTTTTTCACCAACTCCTTTTTCAGATACCTTATCGCTCCATTGAGCATAGGTCTTCTGAAGGTTTTTTAACTCCTTTGGTCTAAATTACCCATTTACTACCGATAATTTACCAATTTAGACCATTTCCGTTAATTTTATTTTCAAATATCACACGAGAACGAACTTTTTCAGAGAGTCCACTATCCAACCCCTTGACTCCCTAAATGAATGGCATCTCACTATTCCTCATAAACCTGTGTTCTCACACGAGACGGAACCATGATTTCGTGGGTGAATCCTTAAAGGAATGCCATGAGATTCATATGGTTATGATTATAACCTGTCAAATCTCACAACAGGTTCCTTATATCTCATGTCGACCCTACGAACTTCCGACTTTTACCCAAATACATAGATAGTGATTCATAAAAAAAGAGGAACTTCGTAAAGTCCCTCTAAAAACACCTGTGCTCTATTGGTTGCTGACAATGACAAAAGCGTCCTCCAAGAGTTCCTGTTCTTCGTCTGTGAACTCGAAGTCTTTGGTTCTAAGCTTCGTGTACAGCAACGCGATGGCTCTGTCAATGACGCTCTCGTGTTCCTCTCCCACTTCGGAATACTCCAATTCCTGAGCAGTAAGGAAGAACCGTTCCTCAATGGTGAATCCGACATCTCTCACGGTTACCACCAAGTAATCCTAATGACATATTCTATGAGATTGGCGAAATACAGGTCTTCCCTGCAATCGTAGTCAATCTCATTGGACTTCAGCCATCTCTTTATTCTCTCGTACACCTTTTCGTCTGTCAAGACAATCTCCATTGCGACATCGTCAAACTCAATTCTGTCAATGTTTTCGCACTTGACCTCGTCAATTTCCAAATACATAATCAATCTCTCCTGTTATCTCACCAAAACAATAAAATAAAATGGTAGAGATTATTAGAAATCCCTACAGATAATTTCTCTCTTCTGCTCGTCTGTTATGCTTCCGTCTGCAATGCAGGTCTCCAAGTACAACAGATAATCGACTTGATCAAAGGTGAGTCCACCTTCTGCAAGTATCATCTCAATTTCCTCACCGAGTTCCTTCAAACTTAGTTTCATCATCTAAATCTCCTCCGTTCAATCATTCCTCAATCAGTTCTGCACCGTTCTTCAGTGCGAAATCCTGTGCTTCCTTACGAGATGAGAATTTATACTTGACTACAAAACTCAATCCGACTGAATCGTAGACTTCTCTCCTTGCAGTCAGGTCATCATAAAGATACAATAAATCCATCAAATCTCTCCTATTCTCCTTTCCTCTCTACAACTTTGAACCTGTCCTCACCATATATTAGTGCCAGACCTGAGCCGTTCTCCCATCTCACATGGATTTGACCTATATCGTCAACGAAGAGTATTTCTCCTCTGGTTCCACTAGGTGGAGCCTGTGCATCGTCCATATGAACCAGTTCGACAACGTCTCCGACATGATACATCTTTTTGACAAATTCTTTCTTCTGTCCGAACATTCTCAACACTTCCTCTCTAGTTCCTGATTATGTCTCCAATTCTCACCCTTTCAAAGTACAAATCTCGTTCTATCTTACCATATGATACGGTTATCCCATTGATTTTGATTGGTATCTTAAGGTTCTCCAACTCAGACAATGAGAAGTAACCGTACTCGTTGAATTCAGGGGTTATCGGTGATTCTACATATCCGAAGAAAAGGTAATCACCATTCTCCTGTTTCTCTGCCTCCAATACATACCAAGTTCCCAATCCGTAAGGGTTGAAGAACTTCATCACCACTATCGCGTCATCTCCTTTTCCGTCTTGGGAATAGAAAGGGAAGGATTTGAGTTTCCCTTCCATTTCCCTAGTCATCAGTTCCATCTAAATTCCTCCTCTTAGTCTGCAACCATGATTGCTTAGATCCTCTTTTCTCAAGCTTTCCTCACCGTTGTAACAACATCTGAAGCCGTCCTCAAAGTGATACAAATCCATTCCAAATGGAGAATTGGACTTCCAGTCAATCACCTTGATTGGTTCGTTCTCTCTTAACATCTCACAATTATCGCAAGGGCATTCCATAGTCTCACCTTCTACCACCAACTGCAATACTCAAAGTACAGGTATCTGTCGTCTTTAAGCACTTCGTCTATTTTCTCGACGGTGTACTGCAAATCGTAGTAGTACCATTCGTCATAGTCTATCGCACCAAAGAAGAAACCAGGTCTTGTTGGGAGAAGTTCCTCTGCCTTGTCATTGTCTGCGAGCACTGCTCTGCATAGGTCTCTTAGTTCCTCTAACTGTTCTCTGCTTACTGAGTGTGGTTGGCAGTTGTCCTCTCCGTCCTGAGCGTTGACTACGAACCAGTTGTGTACCTGATTGGACTTTCTCCAGTAAATCACCTGTTCTCTTACATTCTCTCCGTCTTGTTCAAATATTCCTTCCAAAAACATGTCTAATCCCATATCATCACCGTTCTAACAATCTATCATGTATATCTTCAAATCTTTTATCTCCATTTGGCTTAGGTAAAGAGAGCTAATCTCCATACCTATCTCAAGTATTGCTCCGTTCTCATGGTAGACGAATTCCTTGCAATGAAAACAGAAGCAATTGCATTCTATCACTATGCTCCAGTTGCGAACACAGGGAGCAACCTTTGCGATGTAGAAATCACCGCAATCGGTTAGGCTCATGTACTCTCCGTTCTCATTCACCTTCCAGTAGGTGTCGAACAGGGTCTCAACGAATTCGTCCACTCAGAACTCCTCCTCGTCCCAGTCATCGTACTCTTCCCACTCATCGTCGGAATCATCGTAGTCCTCACAGGTTCCTTCGCGAATCTCAACATTGCCTTCGTCATCGTCTATGATGACAACGAAATCGACGTCATCGTCGAACTCAACGGTTTTCTCACCGTGCTCGTCCTCAAAAGTAACTTTCATCACCATTCTATCACATCTCCTATAAAATCTCGTTCAATACTCCATTAAGACACAGTCAATCAGGTGATTCCTAAAGATTTGGAAGTCATCGCCACCATTCTCAACTATCTCTTTCTTCAAAAGTTTCTTCCAGTCATTCCAACCAAGATTCTCATGTTGCTCTAACCAGTTCTCCTTATAGTCCTCCACAAAATACTCATTCCACAATATCTCAACGATATCGTCCTTGCTCCCCTTCTTCAAAGGCACAGCAATGAAGATCTCATTGCAGAAGGTGAGTCCTTTCCTCTCTTGTCGAGAGACAAATTCAACAACCTGCTCTCTGGTGAGTTCACCAGTTTCCATTTCTTCAAAATTGTCCAAGACATAATCTTCAAAACTCATTCTAGGTCTCCTTAGATGTCTCCAAAAATATCAACTTTCCTGTAACTTATATAGTCAATCACCAGTTCTCTTACATTCTCAGGTGAGATGACACCATAAGAATTGAGAACGATGGCAACCAATATCAAATCTCCACTAGAGAATAATGCTAAAAGGAGATAATCCACTGAGAAGTTATCTCCAATTGCCTTCAACCAATTCACCACTTTTCTCACCCTCCAATCAATATGACTTGAGACTTCCCTGTGTAGCAGTTCCTGTCTTCTATGATGAACACTTCCTCAAGGTTGACTCCGTCATCGACAGCCTCTCCAATGGTGTCATATAAGACAACACTATATAATAGGAAATCTCGGAGATTAGTGGTGATTCTACCGTCTGCTTCAAAGGAACAGAAGTGCTCCACTATCTCTCCAACTGCTCTGTTGGTCAATATCCTGCTGCTACCGTCTCCATTGCGATAGAAGCTCTCGACCATGTCTGCTATTTCGTTCTCGCACAAATCCACAAAAACCATACAAAAACCACCTAAATTACCCATTCAATGTATCCTAATTCCCCTAAATTGTGGGTTTTCAACAAAATTGAGAACTCTCCGTCCTCGTAGGTTATTAATAACTCAAATTCTTCGTCCTCTAATACAATCTCATCTATCTCTGAGGTTGCAAAAGCCAGGTCTGTGGTGTAGCACCTGACTGCAACTGTCGGATTGTCATAGACCAACGCATCACCGATGACGATGTCAATCAGGTTCACGTTTCCACGGTACAAAACATCTACTAATATTTTATTTTGGTTAATGACGTTGATTGCGTCCATATTCTCACCTCAAAAGTAACGAGAAAGGAGATTAAAACTCCTTATGGTTAATCTCGTTTTGTCTAATGATTCTGCACAATACATTGACGAATTTCTTAAACTCTTTTATTAGGAATTCGCAATGAACGGTGCAGTCACCTTCTTTCAACTGCTCAAGTACATCCTCGGTTATATCCTCGTATTCCTCAAGAGAATACCAGAACTCGTTGATGACTTCCTCGAATCTTTTGTCTAACCTTTCCATTGCTTCTTTAAGTTCCTCTCTGTGAGGCTTATAGGTAACAGTCCTTTCTAAGTACTTCTCGATTTCCTCCAAATCACTAAAGAATCTTCCTAAGTAATAGAAGTAGGTCTCAACGTCTCTCCAGTGATAGTAGTAGGATTCACCGTATTTTTCCTTAGCCTCTTTGATTCTTTCCTCTCTCACCTCGTTGTAGGATTCGTAGGTAGGATAGTCAACTGCTCCTTGACGAGCAAGGGAGTAAGTGTTGACTCCTGCCTCTCTAATTCGACTGTCTAGTGTCTTGATTTCTTCTTGTTGATAATAGGTTCTCTCTACGACTCTTAACATGAAATCGCCTCTCTGTGCTTCCTTCTTTCTCTCCTAAACGGACGGAAACACAATAAAAGTTATTTTATTCGTATAGATATAAATGTTTTGGACAAAATAAGAAAGAATAACGCTCCGTTAAGAGAATAAATTCAAATATACAGGTTTGAGGAAGGTTGGAGCAACCACGCTCAGTTTTACACTTGTAAGGTAACTCAATTCTGTTCTAACCAACGAGATACTAGTCTTTTACCGGTTTGAAAGTATTACTCGTGGGTGCAAAAATAATAACGTCTAACCGGTTCGTCAGTGGTCTTGGTGGGGAAAGACGGTCAGATCTTTAAGCTATATGAAAAAACCCGATATAGCCCAACTCTGAATAAAGAACAACCAATCTAACCAGTTGAGAACGTGAAAAACAGTAATACTTTTTTGGTAAACCGTAATTAAAAAGTATTACTCAGCTCTCGACAATTCAACCGATTGAAGAGGAATCAAGGGATTCTCATTGGTCTCTGAAGGGGTTTTTGAACGTTTTTTGAAATTCCTTATTTTCACTAGACATGGTGGAAAAAAAGCATGAAATCATGAAAAACTTTCCCTTCTTATAATATAAGGTGGAAAAATAGAAAAGTTGTAAAAAATTTTTGAAAAGTTTGTAAAAAAAGAAAAAATTGAGAGGAAAAATGAAAATTCTAGTCCTCTCCTAAAATGATTTTGAAGTTAGGAAATCTCTCGAAGAACTCAGCCAGTTCCCTGTTGTAGATTTCAATAAGTCGGTTTTCCTGCTCATATTCTGAAGCCATGTGCATGATTCTGACATCATTCTTCCTGCGATTCTCATATGTTTCGCTCAATTGCTCCCTGATGTCATCTGTCAGGAGATACTCCAATCCTTTCTCGTCAGCGTCATTGTAATGCTCGACTGGAATCTCCAAGTTCAGAATGTCCAGATACTGAGGAGGAGCGAATCCGCTCAGCAGGCAGGTCTTCCTGATTTCCATGTAGTTTTCAAAGTACTTCTCATCGTCTATCATGAACTTTATGTTCTCAATGATCCTATCGTAATTCATCCTATCCTCTCCTAACCTATCGGTGTCTGTATGATAATCTTGTTGACCTCATCCACCAAAAGTCTTTGGAACCTTTGGTCTGGAGCGAAGTTGAGCTCATACTCCCAGTCTCCTCCTCTCGCTCTCCTGAGGAAGTTTCCCAAGAACAGTGCATTCTGATCCGAACCGTCGGGAATGACAGTGATTATCTGCCAATACTTGCCGTCATTCGAGTCTCCATGGATGAAGTTGAACTTCATCTTTCCCTTGAGGGCTCCTGTGGAAGTTGAGAAATGGGACTTTGAAGTGATGATGAGCTTGTCGATTCCGTCATCATCATACAGGCTTGTCTGAACCCTATATGAAGCGATGTCTCCTTTCAGCTTAGCCTCCTTGATGATCTTCACGAACTCAGGGTGCCTTTGAGCCAGCCCTCCTCTAGGAGCCATGCCGTTCCGCAGGTCAACGTTCAGACCCATTCCGCTGGTTGTGGCAAACCTGCTGCTGTAGTTGCTCAGCCTCCAGACCTTTGCATCACCGTATTTCCTGGCAATGTCCTCGAGCTGATACATGAAATGGTCATATGAGTCATCTCCAAGGAAGTCATATCTCTTTCCGTCAATGGTTACGGATTTCAGCCTGTGATAGTACTGGTTCCTGCGGTAGTTGCTGTTGTATATTGCAATCCTCTCAAACTCGATTTTCGTTCCGTCAGGATACACTAGGCTCTCAAATTCCCTTTCTCCTATAAGACCTTGATGGTCTATGTCGGTCACAATCGCATTCTTTCCTCTCTCAAGAGGATTTACATTGCCGTTTAGATGTATGTTTTGGTTATGGCTGCTCATCAGATCCTCTATTGTCGGCATCTCGAAGTTTGGAATGTCTATCAGATCCTCCTCAGTGAACTCGGTCATTCCGACAGGAGCCATCTTGCCGAGAGGCATTAAAAATGGAAGTGTGGTGCACCTGCAATTGATCCATTGCGATATGCTTCCCTGCCTGTCTCCAGGATACATCAAGCCGTTGCTGAATGCAGTCCCGACCTTGACAATCTTTCCGTGCATCTTCCTGTGGTCTGCCTGTGGAGTCTCCCTGACTCTCTCGTCCTGAGCGGTCCACCACTGCTGGTACTCGACTCCCAATTCATCATAGACATCATAGGCACCATCATTCTGTGCTGAGTTGATTTCAGTCCTTGCAATCCTCTGTGCCTCCCATGATTTCAGTCCGCTGTACTCGACGGTCAGCCTGTCCTTTGCCTCGTCGATTCCCAATCCTTCATTGTAGCTTCGAGTGATGTTTTTCATTATCTTGCTGTCGACCCTGTCCATGGTGTGGGCTGAAGCCTGAAAGACCTTGTTGTTGAGATTGTACCTTATGGTTGGGTCTGGCTTGAAGAGGTCCTCAAGCCTTGTGATGTTGACGTCCGCCTTTATGCTCATGGCTTCAATTTGCCTGTTGAATCTCCTTTCGGTGGCTTCCCTTCCTTTCATGTATGAGACTTTGCAGTACTTGAACAGGATGTCATAGTATTCCTGCCGGCTCTCCTGTATGATGTCTGAAACCTTGTTCAGATGGAAAAGTCCCAGTTCGCTTTCCCAGTGCTCCTCCATGACCTTGTGGATTTTCCTCTCAAGCCTTCTGAAGAAGTCAGCAATCTCCCTACTGCATTGCTCTTCTAGTATCAAACGCCTTCTGTATTCTCTCTTGATATTCTGAATCTGCCTCTTTGAATGACGCACCTTCAGCGCCATCATCACCAATCGGTCTCTTGCCTCCAAGCTGTTCATCAAAATCACCTGCGTCCTTCATCAAGTCATTCTCCAAGCTGTCAAGAACTGTCTCTGCCTCCATCGGCACATCACCGCCATTCCATACATTCTCCAACGGAACATTGTTGAGATAGTATTCGTCCAGAAACGGATTGTCCGAAGCCGTAAGACCGAACCTTTCGCCTATGTTCTCAATGATTTGCCTTGGAGTGATTGAAGCCATCAGGAACAGCTCCTTCATTATGGCAATGTCTGTGGTGTAGTCCCTTGTGTCATGTTCCGTTATCTTGAATCTCCAGTCCCTTATCTTAAAGTCATTCCTGATTACCTGGTTGATTAGAAACTCATCGTTGAACCTGATTGGTAGCACCACATCGTTCTTGTAGTTTATGGTGGCTCCCTCTATATTGCTTCCACCCAAACTACCTGTCTCGTTTATTCCGACTTTGTATGGAGGAACCCTATGCGCATGGATAACTTCATCCCTGTTATCCTGCCTGAAGAGTCTGAAGCTCGCTTCCTTGGTCTCGACACTTAGAGGCTTCAGTTCAATCTCAACATTACCTTCCTCTCCCTCGGATGGGACAAGAATGGTAACTGCACTGTGAGGGTTCTTGATGGCTTGCTTCAGTTGCTGTGAAATCTTCCACTTGAGAGTCTTTGTAACGTCATATTCAGGATTCTTGGTTCCGTCCTCCAAGAACTCCTCCTGGTCATAGTCCACGAAGTCTCCACTTACCAAGACTGCAAATGATGGCATTCCATAGTTCTTGAAGAAGCTGGTATTGTATTTGGAACGGCTTATGTCGCTGTAGATTGCAGGTATCGCTCCCACAATCTTAGGCAATCCGTAGTACTTGCTCTTTGTGGTGTACTCCATGGTCCACAATAGCTCGTTTGCCCTTTCCTCCTTGCTTAAGGAATTGTATGGGTGGAACTCTCCTGTCTCGGAATGGACATCACATAGGTTTCCATCTTTATCATAGTTCTTTCCATAGATCACAAACCAGACAGTCTTTGTTCCTACTCTCTGCTTCACTCTCTTGCCGTCGCTTGTCCTTCTCAATGTATAGGAAGATATGTGGGACAGGTTCACAGGTTCTGATTTGGATTTGTCCTTTCTGATCAGTTCCAATGCTCCGTAGCCTGTCGCTCTCCTGTCATAGTTCATCATGTACAGCAGTTCATTGATGTTGGGCTCAATGTTCTCCAAGAAATTGGTTAATTTAGGCTTGTTAAGTTCCTTCTCATTCTCACCTGTTACAGGAACAATGTCATAACCTATTCCTGCGCTGTCTCTAGCGACAACATCAACACAATTCTCATGATAAGTGTTGATTTCCAATAGCTCACACAGCTGCAAAGGGTCGTACAATGGCTCAAGCAAGGTGTCATCATATTCCCATCCGTCAGTCTTAAGCTGCTTGCTTCCAGTTTCGTCAGCTTCGCTTTTGATGGCATACCTTTCCAGGACATCTGCCTCAACAATGTCATAGGACCCGTCTTCAGTAGTAACAACAAAAGCGTCTGCTTTAGATTTTCTACTCAATAAAATTTCCTCCTAAAAAATAGTATATTCAATATTCATGGTGGAAAATAAGGAGAAATAATAAAGTTTATAGATACACAAAAATATAATAGAAAATAATTAGTAAAGAGTGTGATATTATGGCTGATTGGCAAGATGAAAAAATATGTCGTAAATGTGGATATGAATCAGAACCAAATAAATATGAGTTTTGCCCAAAATGTGGAACACAACTCATTAAAAAAACTAAAAATATTGAAATAAACATGATATATGCAGAAATAATGGGTTTAACTGATGAATATAAGAAATACGGACAATTAGAAAAATGTGAAGAAATATTAGAATGCTACAACAAAATAATAGAACTATACCCAACAGAAGAATCATGGAATAAAAAAGGTATTTTTTTATATGGCTTAATAAGATATGAAGAAGCAATAGAATGCTTTGATAAAGGTATAGAAATATGCCCAACAGACGAAACATTATGGACTAATAAATTTTTTTGTTTATCTAAATTAAACAGATCTGAAGAAGCAAAAGAATGCCTAGATAAAATAATAAATATAATTTCCTATAAAGCAAAAAAGTTATATCATAACTTCGAATATGAAAAAGCATTGGAATATTATGACAGAGCAATAGAAATAGACTCTTACGATGACTATATTTGGCTTTATAAAGCAAAATGTCTAGAAGAACTAATGAAATACGGAGAAGCAATTGAATGCTACGATAAAGTAAGAGAACTAATCAGTGATGCTTACGATGTGTGGGGTTATCATGTATATGACTTAAGAAACCTAAAGAAATACATAGAATCAATAGAATGCAACAAACCAATAGAAATAGACTTAATTAATAGATATTACTTGAATGGAGCAAGCTTTAAAATATTAAAAAAATATGAAGAAGCAATAGAATTTTATGACAAAGTAATAGAAATAAACCCAAATTATAACTCTTCCATAAGTAAAAAGGCAGAATGCTTAATAAAATTAGGAAGATATGAAGAAGCATTGGAATGCTACAACAAAGCAATAGAAAATAATCAGTACTATGAAGATCATTGGGTTTTTAAAGCAGAATGCTTAATAAAATTAGGAAGATATGAAGAAGCAATAGAATTGTATAACAATCTTATAATAAGTAACCAAATAGGGATAAATCCAACCATTGGATATAGTTGGAATAGAAAAGTCGAATGTTATGACAAACTAATTGAAATAAACTCTTCATCCGAAGTATTATGGGTGGATAAAGGTAATTGTTATTATAGTTTGGAAAGATATTCTGAAGCAATAAATTGTTACAACAAAGCAATAGAAATAAACCCTTCATCCGAAAGAGCATGGCATAACAAAGGACATATTTTAGAGAGATTAAGAAAATATGAAGAAGCTATAGAATGCCATAACAAAGCGATAGAAATAAACCCTTCATCCGAAGAACATTGGTACAACAAAGGCGTAAATTGTTCATTTTTAGGAAGATATGAAGAAGCATTAGAGTGCTATGAGAAAACAATAGAACTAAACTCATCATATGTGAATGCATGGCATAACAAAGGATTATGTTTAGATAAATTAGGAAGATATGGAGAAGCAATAGAATGCTACAAGAAGGAAGAAGAACTAAATACTATTAAAATTGGAGGGCGTAAATTTAACTTTAACTCTTCTTATAAGTCTTAGCAAATTATAAATAGTGTGATAATATGAAATGTCCTAAGTGTAAAGAAACATATGATGATAATTTCAAATTCTGCCCATACTGTGGTGAAGAGAAACCTGAACCTAAAATATGTCCTACTTGTGAAATGGACCCAAGTACAGAATTCAATTTTTGTCCTGAATGTGGAACAGAACTTGTATCTAAATCCCAATGGGAAGAATTAAAAAGAAAAGAAGAATTAAATAAGTTAAACGAACAATTAAAAAAATATGATCTTTTAGACGAAAAATCATTGAAATACCTTGACAAAGCAATAGAACTAGAACCAGAAAATATTAGATATTTGGAAGACAAAGCATATCTCTTACGTTATTTAGGAAGATATGAAGAAGCAATAGAATGCTATGACAAACTAATAGAACTAGAACCAAAAGAATATTTTCATAAGGACTATAAAGGAGATTGCCTATACGCTCTAAAAAAATATGAAGAGACACTCGACATTTCATACGGCAGTGAAGGGAGTCTAAACGGAGGATTTTTTTTAGAAAAAATAGCAATGGAGTTAATTACAACTAACCAAGAAGAAGAGGCAATCAAATATATTGAAAAATATATAGAACTTAATCCAAACGATGCCTTTCGTTGGAAAATGAAAGTATCGTGCTTATCGGGCTTACAAAGATATGAAGAAGAAATAGAATGCTATGACAAACTAATAGAACTACAACATTATGATCCAATTTATTGGATTAGAAAAGGAGATTGCCTATACGCTCTAAAAAAATATGAAGAAGCTTTAAATTGTTATGATGAAGTGATAGAACAAGATAAAGAAAATGAAGATTCTTGGATAAAAACATCAATTTTATGGACAAATAAAGGAAAATGTTTAGAAAAATTAGGTAGAGATGAAGAAGCTAAAGAATGTTATGAAAAGGCAAAATCTTTAAAAGATTAAGCCTTAACTCTCCTTCTAGGTCTAGTCCAAAACCTGCAAGAGCCAGTTATGGTGTCAACTATATCATCCTCACCGCCATCCTCACCTGTAAATGCCACCAGCTGATCAATCAACTTGTTGTTCCAGTGAGCAGGAACCATCTTTATCCTTCTGTCCTCTGCAAGACCCTCCAAGTCAAAAGCTCTAACTTTTTTACTAACCTGTACTTTATCTGCACGGATATTATAACCTCTTAAATCTTCTTCTCTACGGAACTTTTTTATCAATAATTTTGAACCGCTTCCAGGCTCCTGCTCGACCATCACACGAGTCTGCTTTCCATCTTTCTTACAAAGCCTTTTAAATGTTTTCAATACTTTAAGACTAGAGAACTTTCCAGCAACAAGATCCAAGACATACAGATATTCCCCATCATAACTGGTTAAGATAGCAGAAGTTCCGTCTCCAGCGTCTCCGCTAGCACCGAAATCCCAATATCTGAGCTGTGGCAAGTCCTTAGGAATGTCTTTAGGGTCAATAAGACAGGTGAGCTTGTGGTTGACCTCGTCCTGAAACCATTCTCTCTTGAATATCTCACCATCACGCTCTACAGGCTGTCCTTGATAAATACTATTAAAGAGGTATGAGCCCATGCTTCTCTTTTCAGCCATGAGCCACTCATAGTCTCTCTGCTCTTCCCAAAGCACTTCGCCTATCTTTCTTCCGAGAATGTCATCCTCGCTGTCGCAGATTGCAGGAAGGTTGAAGTCAACCCATGTGTTAGGGTCGATTGAACCGCCGTTCCTTAAAATCCTGAATGCGTCATTTGCAGGGATTGTCGGCTCTGTCTCCTTTATGATTCCATGCAAATCCTTTAAATGCAATCTTTGTGCAATGACAATCTTGATGGGAGGCAATCCGTTGCTTCTCCTCTGGACCCTTGACTTGATGGTTCCTCCCCACCAGTCCTTGAGCTTGGCTTGACGTACCTTGGATTCGGCTTCGGCAACGTTCTTGATAGGGTCATCGACAATAAGGAGACCTGCACCATATCCCATGATTGAACCGCCGGCACCTGCACTCAACATCTGTCCGCGATAAGGCTCATTCAACTTAAATTTATTCTTTGCCTTACTATCAGACCTGATGGTCGGCTTGTACGGTGAAAGGTAGCCGTAATGATTTACAATGTCCTTCACCTGTCCGCCGAACTCGCTAGCCAAGCCCTGGGAATAGCTTGAAAGGATGACCTGCTCATTAGGGAAATATGATAAAAAATAGCTGCAGAAGTTCTTACTAATGAGTGTGGACTTTCCGTGCCTTGAGGGAACTCCCAGCAATATGCCGCTCACTCGTCCCTGAATTGCATATTGCAGAAGCTCTATTATCAGGACATCAAAGTCCCTAGGCTTCCAGAATCCGTTGTTTATGTAAATGCTCCATCTTCCAAGACCCATTGTTCCGTGAGCATTCACCCTGTTTGCAGCTGTCATACATCATACTTCACTTTTCTTCAATCATTCTTCTCATGTATTCCAATTCGTTTTCCATAAATTCGTCGCTTGTTATGTCCACTTCGACCCTTTTCTCCAATTCTATCTTGCTCTCGCTTTCGATGTCTGCCTCAAGGCTTGTCTCCTTGATTTCGGTCGGCTTGCCAATCATCAGCAGTATCTCGTTCAGGGTTGTGCTGTGGGCTTTGCTGTTCCTTTCATATGCATGAGCCTTGCTTGTGGGCTTGGTCGTCATGTCGGTCTCGATGTCATTCATATTCTTGTTGTAGTATTCGAGCCGTTTCCTTAAATTCGGAAGCTCGGATTCGACAAGTTCATCGTAAAACTTCTCTTTCCTTAACCGTTTCTTCAGGATTATGTGTTCATCGTATGCCTCTGCCCTTTCAACCCAGTTCCATGTTGTTGAGTATGTGTGCAGTTGCCTGATATACCCATCTTTCTTGCCAAGCCTCTTGCACAATACCTTCATGCTCCGTGGCTTATCCATCAGCAGATATTCGCTGAAGTACTCGAATGCGGCTATCGGCTCGAGCTTTCCGTTCTCGTCCCTCTGCCTTTCCCAAGGTTCAGGCATTATTCCTCACCTATGAGTCCTTTCTAGCCCAAGCGATAGACTTGTAGGTCAATGGCTGCATGACCACTTCCCAGGTTACCTTGACAACGTACTGCATGAATATGAACAGCAATATGGAACTGTTTGGCACGATTCCGTAGTAGGCTATGCTGCTGCATATGCAGCTGTCGCAGAGCTCACCTCCAAGGGTGGATCCGATTGTCCTCATGAACAGGTACTTGCTGTTGGTCCATTTTTTGATTAAGACCATCAATCTGGCATTCACGAACTGTCCCACCAAGTATGCTATGAACCCTGCAAGCACGATTCTAGGAGTGAATCCGAACATGTAGGCATACGCTTCCTGACCTGTCCAATAGCTCGGATACGGCATGTAGACGGTCAATGTGGTCGCAACGACCATCAATACGTTGGCAAGGAGCCCCAGCAATATGACCCTTCGGGCTGTCCTCTCTCCATAGACTTCTGTAATCACGTCTGCCATAAGGTATCCTAATGGGAACAAAAGGTTTCCGCAGTCGGTTGTCAGTCCCCAAAATCCTAAGTTGAACACTTTAATAGCCAATAGATTGCTTATCAGGTTGCTCACAACAAAGAGAGTGACGAAAATCACCTTCTTGTCATGGAAGCTGAACTTCAAATATGGCTTTATCTCGTTAATCATGATAATGTCTCCATTTCTTATAGTACTCTTCCTGTATCTTCATCCACTTGATGTATGACAGCACAGCCAAATCGCCTCTCCTTTCGGTTGCGAACTTGGAGTCGAGCTTCTTCTGCCCTAGCCTTGCATAGAGTATAGTCTGTAGCCAGCTGCTGCTGTCGACGCTGTCGAAGGGAACTTTATCCAAGACTTTCCTTCTTGTCAGACCCAATCCGTGAATCCTGCACCCGTTCCTGTGGGCATAGTTCACGAAGTGTATGAACTGGTGGTCCTTGACGTCCTCGTTCCTCCATCCGCTTATGCTGACGAACTTGTAGTCTTGGCACATCTGCTTGAAGTCCTTGATACCACGGTTCTTGTGCCATACTGGTATCACCTTGTCCGTTACCTCTTCCATGACTGACCTAAGCTCCAAGACCTTGTCATATCCCAGCAGGTTGTCGACGTCCATCTCGAAGTATCCGTGGACCTTCTCGTTGTCCGTATCCTGTATGAAGTCGGCGTACTGCTTGGTGAACCTGTCCCAGTCAACCTTCTTTCCCTTCTGGAAGCTGTGCGCTCCGCTGTCTATCAAGACGCTCTTTGAAGCCTTCCTGATGATGTCATAGTCCTCCATCTTCTTCAAGGTCAGGAGATAGTAGTAGCTGAACAGGTTCCAGTGCAGTCTTTTAGCAACGGGCAGGAGCCTTATGATGTCCTCGCTCATGGTGTCTGCTGCCGCCAAGTAGATCTTCATTCCTATTCTCCTTGCGAATCGACCCTCTTGAACCTCTTAACAACATCGACATGGTCGCATGCAGGGCATTGGAGCATTTCCTTGACAGGCTCGTCATAGATTTCCTCCAAGTCCACATCCTCCTCGCTGTCATCGGACTCGAACTCCTCTGCAAAGACCAGATTGTTCTCTAAATTAAGTTCAGTCAATTCAATATCGCTGAAGCCAGTCAATTCAATGTCGAATCCCACATCCTTCAGGTCAGTCAATATAGGCTCCAGTTTGGGCAAGTCCCATTCTCCTTCTATATTGTTCAAGGCTAGATTCAACGCTTTCTCATGGTCATCGTCCTTGACTTCAAGGTCGGATTCGGGGAATGCCCAGCCTACATCGCCCAACTTGACTAAATGAAGTTCCTTTATGAAATCGTTGTCCTCCATGGACTTGTCCAGAAGGACATTGTATCTCTGGTGCCCTCCTATGATGTGGTTGTTCTTCAGGTTTATGATGATTGGGTCGACTATGCCGAATGTCTCCATGGAGTTTCTGAGCTTGGTGCTTTCGAGCTGGCTCATTATCCTCGGATTGTATTCGGCTGGCTTTATGTCGGTGATCTTTATGGTGCTAATCTCTATCATTTCACTCATCTTCCAGTTCTTCAAGTTTCCTCAATACCTTCATGTTGGCTATCTCCTCTGCCTTCTGGTTTATGTAGTCCTCTATTGTGTCGAGCTCCTCCTTTTTCCTGTTTTCCTTCCATCTGTCAATCATGGCTATGTATATGCATGCCATTATGATTGAGGCGGAGCCCAGCACGATTCCTATCTCGTTCCATTCCATGAAATAAGGGTGCTCGGTTATGCTGTCCAACAGCAGGACAACGCCGGTTGTTATCATGGCTGAGGAGATGGTTGTCTTCAAAAATCCTGTAATCCAAACAGTCCTCCTGTATGGTATAAGCTCAAACAAATGCTTCATCGTCTTCCTCTTCGCATATCTCGCAGTCGCATTGGCAGGTTCCACTAATCAAATCGCTGTTGTGCTTCTCGTTGTAGTACCATACCGCAAGCGCTATGATTCCGCTTGCCAATGCCAGTATGTAGCTTTGTGTAAGTTCTCCGATTCCTAATATGCTCATCAATGGCAATAGGATAGCCACTATCAGACTTGTAATTGTCGCTTTATCATAAATCATCATAATCACTTCTCGAAAATCTTCTAAAAAAAAAGTAGAAGATACATCATGTACCTTCTACATTTTTTCAAACTAGGAAATATATTAAACAAACAGAGTTTTCCAAGGGCACGGCAGGAAAAAGGGGTGATGAAAACTGCCGTGTCCCCAGACAAACACGAACTCTTGAAGAGAAGGAAGGAATATGCAAAGCAATCTCCTGCATTGGCAAAGAAAACGTTCCATAACCATAACCGAACGAGATGATGGATTTGATTTTACCTTTGAAATCCGGAAAAAAGAAACAACCTAAACGAAAAAACCAGAAAAAATGATGTAAAACAATTTGTAAAAATAGCAAAAAATGGAATCATTTTCCGCTATGTTTGATTGGGAGAATCGCTTTCCAGTCTTTCCTCCGTTCCTCTTCAACAAACATAGTGGAAAATTAGAAATCATAAATAAATTTAAATTTTATAAAATCATAATATATTTATTAAAAAAAAATAAGTAATTGGAGGTCAATATTTTGCTTGTATTAATTTTTTTCCTTTTTTGTTTATGGTTTTCCTGTCTTCTGCTGTCCCCACCTAATCAATAATTAAATAATTGTTTTTAATATATTGAAAAAGTAAATATAGGATTATTTTTTTAATCCTATCCTTTTCATCTCTTTTTGAATGGCTATGTACTCCTGAGAAAACTTATTCTTCCTGTGTCCATTTGCGGAAGTGCCATAGCTACCCAATCCATATTTCTTGTATTCGTCAACTATCAGCACCTTTTGTTTGATTCTCAATCTCCTTTTTGCCTGGTATCTTGCCTTCTGCTCCCTCAAGGCATTCCGTCTGCAACTGTCGGAGCAGTACATCTGCCTGTTGTGAGTCTTGGTGAACGGCTTTCCGCAGTACTTGCACTTCACAGGATAGTGCTTCTCGTTGTCTAGCGTCATCTGTATGGCTTCTTTTTTACTTAACATATTATCATTGCTTCTTTTCGAGTCTGGCTTGCTTGACTTCCTTCCGAATATAGTTTCTCCTCCATAGCTTCAAGTGCCAATGAGTGCTGTAGAAGCACTTGTCGCACCAAACCCTAAGCTCATGGTGCAATAGCCATTTAAGTAAGATTTTAAAGGCACTGACTTCCTTCACCTTTCCGCAGTACGGACACTTGAACCTCATGACATTTTCCTCCTTGGTGTCCAGTCTATGCAATATGTAAGTCCTCCGTCCTTGTTGACAGCCTCTGAACCTATCCTGCAAATGTTCACTGCTATCTCTCCGTTGATGTCTGGAATCAAATGGCTGTGCTTGCAGGTTCCGCATACATTCAATTCCTTTATTCTATCCATAAGCAATGCTCCTTATGTGTGAAAATGATTCATGGAGCTGGTGATCAAAACGAATAAAAACATAAAAAATAGCTCCATGGTGATTTTGTGGTGTGTATTCAGGACTCGAAATTAAGGAACATTTCCCTTATAATCTCAAAGTCCTCCTTTGAAAATGTGTAATAGCTGCATGGTGTCTTGAAGCAAACCCTTCCGTCCTCAGTCATCCTCAGCTCGAACTGGCTTGCAACCCATTCCCTGTAATTCATCTTTTCCTCCCAGATAATACTTGGCGTTTCCCAAATCGTTTGTCAGTATGTCGCATATCCTGTCGCACAGGATTTCAGCCTCCTCAAAGGAAAAGGAAGATGAAGAAGAGTAGGATTGAGCAAAGACGAGCCTGTCGACCTTGCTGAAAAACCTGACTTCCACCTGCTCCAGTTCCTCGTTGACCTTGACATAGTATTCCTCTTCCCATTCGTCGCTAATCATTCCTTCACCTCAATCTGCACATATAGCAAATCCTTCTTCTCATCGCCAGGATTGTCCTCAACCTCCAGAATGTCCACAATGATTCCATCCATGCCCTTCAATATGGTGTGCAGGTCATAGATTGCGGAATATTTCAGAATCACAATGCCTTCCTTCATGTACTTTGGAAAGGAATAGAAGTAGATTGAATTTTTGGATTCAATCTCATATTCCACTCCCTCGAACTCCTTTGACAATCCTATCAGGTCATTCATGACTGTTTTCACATTCATTTTATTGCCTCAAAGGAATGCTTCAAAGCGGTTTCATACATTCTTCTGATGTGCTTGAGCTTGACTTCTAGCTGCTCGACCACGAAGGAGTCATAACCCATCTTCTGCCTGATCCATTTCTCCTTGTCCTTTTCGGTCGGCTTTTCCTTGCCAAGTTCCTCCTTCCAGTCGGTATTGAACCAGTAAAGGATTTCCTTCTGCTTGAGGGCATGTCTCTTCAAGGTGTAATCCATCTCGACATTCTTGTACACATCCAAGAGTTCAGCGAAACTGCCAACTTCAACATCCAATATCTCAAAAAGTGCCTTGTACATTTCAAAGAAAACAGAACAGTCGAAATCTTCAGGGTTCATGTTTTCTCCATCTGACTTTCCAAAATTGTCCAAACTTCCAATTGTCATCAAAAACAACTCCATTAGTTAAATAAATAAAATAAATAAAATAAATAAAATAAAAAAAATTTAATAAATAATATAATAAAAAAAGTATAACTTTAAAGTAATACGAAATAAAATTTAATAAATTAAAAAGTAAAACTGTAAAACTTTACTGTTTTACTGGTTCCCAATTTACAAATTGAAAAGTAAAACTTCAAAGTAAAACTTTTTCAAAAGGTAAAACTATACGGTTTTACCGACTTCCTCTTCGTTAACAAAACTGTATAACTTTTTGGTTTTGCTTCCAAAGTCTCTCATTATTGCCTCCTTGACGTCATCAAACGTGAAGCCTATCTTTTCCGCCCGACTTGCCAAACCCTTATGAGCCGTGTCAATGGCTTCCTCAACGCTTATTTCATTGTAAAATGAGTTGAGATGATACATTCTGACAAAGTCATCAACCAATTCATCCAATTTGTCTGTTGGAGATCTTTCCACCTTCTCACCTCTTAGGCTGTTAAGCTCATTCTCCTTGTCCTCAATCTTCTTCTCCAATGCTATGAGATAGTATTTCACATCCTCATACTCCTTCTTCAGGAAGTGTATGTCGATTTCCAAGGAACCGATTTTAGTTAAGGAAACTGCATTGTGGAATTCAATGGCTTCTCTGGCATTCCTGCCTGACCTTTCAAGTTTATCTGCTTCAGCAGGATGAAGCTTGGCAGACTTGATGACGTTCCTCGGACCTCTCAATCTCACCATGCTCTAGCACCTGCCTAATGTGTTTGCAATAGGATTCAGGGTTTGAGATGTGAGGGTTCATCCTGGACTTCCTGTAATAGAAGTCAGGGCAGCTGCAGAACAGGTTTCCCTCATCATCCACTGAAACTATGTACTTGATGTCGGAAGAGGAGGAAGGAACCTCCCAATCCGTGAAGTCTCCCTCTTCCTGTATGCACTTAATCATCGAGGTTCACCTCTCCCTTCGGAAGTGTCTTTATGTACTCGATGAGCCTGTTCCTTTCCTCGTCAGTCATGGTGCCTATGGTCCTAGCCTTCTGGATGAGGACACCTTTAAGGCAAGGCTTTCCCTCTGCCTTGATTGTCTTGCAGATGGTCTTCACCCAATTCTTGCAGACAGGGTCCTCGTCTACAGGCTCAATCTTGTCGGCAGTCTCAAAACCCACATTTTTGTCATACGGAGATTCAATTATCTCTGCAACTTCCGCCTCAATGACATGATTGGTCTTGCTGTGCTGAACCTTGTCGAATGCAGGATCCAATTCGTCAGCGCTGACGTCCCCTGCACCGATGAGCTCGCTTATGGCTCTGTTGGTTGCACGGGTCTTGGCGGTTGCCTTTATGCTGTGGTTGCTCATTTCCCTTTTTCCGGACTCTCTCCTGTCGCAGCTTCCGTCTGATTCAACAAAGCGTCCGTTGGGCAAGGTTGCACGCACTGTGTACTCAGCTTCAATCACAACGCCCTTGTCATTCTTGACTATGTCCTTGTCGATGATTTGGGTGTTTATGTTGAAGGCACGTGCGTACTTCTGCCAAGCACTCTTGGTCTTGTACTTCCTGCCCCTGTGGGTCTGGTAGTCTGTTTCGTCCAGCAATTCTCTTGTCAGGCGTTGGTATGCTCTCCATTCCTCGATGGCATAATCAACGTCGACAGGCACATTGTTCTCGTTGGTAGTGGTAACTATTTCGTTCATGCTTTCTCCTCAATTTCATATTCGCTAAAGTTCAAAATCCTGTAGCAATCGTCGCTTATCCTATGCAGGCAACCGTAGATGTCAGCGAAAAGGAAGTTACCTGCGGAATAGTGTCCGTAAGCATCTCTGATTCCTCTTGTGGACTTCCATCTCTGACCGTAGAGCTCTGACTGCTTTGCACATGCCTTTCCGATGTGTGAAAGGAATCCTTGGTTTATTCTGCTCTTTTCAAAGAGCTCGTCAGGTATGTCCTTGTCGGTCTTCACGCTGAAGGTAACTTGGTAGAACTCGAACAGGTTGTCGATTGCCTCCAATAGCCTATATGCACATTCGTACTTCCTTTCGTCATAGTGGGATTCGAGGTACTTAAGATATGCGACCGTGTCCCATCTAAGGAAAACAAGCAGTCCTGTGTTTCTGCTCATGAAGCTTTCAAATTCCTTTGTCATCTCAAATCACTCCTGCAACTGTTGGCTCTGCAAGCGCAAAGAAGATGAACAGGAATGCCATGCTTATGGCAATTCCCATGAAAACCAGTATTTCAAAATCGTGTTTCTCTGCCCATGTCTTCTTGTGCAGCCTTGCAGGCTCGAAGTCTGCAAACAGGCTCATAAGAACATCTCCTCATTGGTCTTAGGGTCAATGACCTTGACATCCTCCCTTCTGTATCCGATCAGATGGACCAGTGAAAACAGCTGTTCCTTTGCCTCCAATTTGCAGCAGCATTCGGAATACTTTTCTCCCTGCAAGAAAACAAAGCAAGGAAAGGGAGGGTAGATGGAATATCTACCTAATGCTCTCTTCCCTGTGTTTTCAATCATGTCTGCAACCATATCCAACACCTATTCAGTATCGAATTGAGGTTTGCAGAAGCTGCAAGGCTTCATGTCTACAGGCTTTTCCTCTAGAATGGTCTTGTTCTCGTTCAACAGCCAGTGGTTGCAGAAGCAGTCCTCTGTATGATAGACCAATGTCCTGGTGTTTCCCACATAGCACATCAGGCATCACCTCTTTCGGAAACTCTGCTTGCAAGTTCGCTAGGTTTGATCTTTCCCAATAACATATCAACGAAATTAGGAGAGCGCACGTCTCGTTCAATGGCTAAAGCCCTTCTGATTTGGGCTTCAGTGTATTGAACTCCGTCAATTTCGATTAATTTTTCCATGATTACACGTCCAAATTTTAGTTTAAGGAAAATTATCAAGCGCCAACTTAAAATAATCTTCCTTATTTAGTTATATGTTATTCTTGGTATTTAAAACTTTTTAAATAAAAAATAGAGATTAAATTAATCTTATTTTCTAAAAATAATCTCTTTATGAGTTTTTTAGATAATAAGTGGAAAGTTTTGAAAATATATTAAAAAAAGTAGTTTCAAGTCAATACGGCTTAATAGCTGCTGTTTAGCCATAAAAAGCAAGATTTTAAATATTTGAAAGTCCAATATATAAAATGTTGCATAAAAAGATTGATTACACGTCCAATGTTTTCTTTTTTTTTACATGCAACAGCTAGTGGAGAGTAATTTACAATACGCCAATATTGCATTTTACTCTGCGAAGCTAGTACTGATTTTGACTAATTTTTTTAAATAAGTTTCATAAAAAACTTCTATTTTTTACAAATCATTTCACTAACAATAACTACATTATTCTATGTTTTTGGTTGTATATAAGCAGTCAACCCGACCCGACCCGACCCGACGGGTGGTTCCATTTCAAGTGTAAAAACTGTTAAAAAACCGAAAGATTTATATAGTGTAAATTACACAATAAGTGTAACGAACATTGAAATGTAACTTACATTTTTAATGTAGACAACATTAATTAAATTGGAAGGTGAAAAACATGACTAATAATAAAACAGAAAAAACAATTGAATATGAAGGATATGTAATCCAAGACGCAAAACTGATAAAAAAAGTACAACTTATTGAAAAAATAGAAAATAAGTATTTGAAAAGCGCTGCTGATGAATTTGAGAAAAGTTTTTATGAAGAAATGATTGAAGACAATAGAAAAGAAATTAAATTTGGAATATTGTCAAAGAAAGAAGACTTGACTGCTGATGAAAAAAAGGAATTGGAAAAATTGGATAACTACCTTTTCCCTAAAATACAAGTATCTGCAAAACTATATCCTGAAACTCATAAGCAATTAAAAATTAGAGCCACTACAGAAGACACAACAATTGACAAAATGGCTACTTCTATTATAGAAGACAGAATACATGATTTGGACATTGCAAAATATGTAGAAAAAGAATTTGAAAACATTAATGACAGTAGACAATCAGTGCATTTAGGAAGCGATCATTGGAACAAAATGGAAGAAAAATTTAGAGAAGAATATGAAGAAGTCTATGAGTACTTAGCAGAAAAAGGAAAATCAATAGCAATGAAAAGGATTAATGTTAAAGTATATCTTTCAACTCACAAAAAATTAGGAGTGATTGGAGCTATTGAAAACAAATCACTAGGTACTCTTGTAAGTGAATATTTGGAACAAGAATTTGGTTTCATTGATATTCAAGATCAAAATGAAAGAATGGACGAAATAGCAAGAGAAATATTGCTCAAAGAATTAGAAAAAGCAGTGGGTGCTGAAAAAGTTTCAGAAATAACTGAAATCATTCCAGATATAAATTCAACAGTTCTTGTAAGAACTTTAAAAAGCCTTGAAGAAAAGTAAGGAATTTTTAATCTAAAAAATTCCTTATAATTTTTCCGTCTCCAAAGACTTCAGCCTTCTGACCGGCTGCACTTAAAAGTTTTATGCCATATCTTAAATTGCCTATATTGTAGGACTTGTTGGCTACTTCCCTGACCAGAACGTCACTAATGACTCCTGGATAGAATCCAAAGGTGCACCTATCGTCCAGTATGTGGTACATCTGCTCCAGAGAGTACTGGTCAAAAACAATAGGAACTCTGTTGAAAATGGTTTCAACGGAAGCAGCCAACTTCAAGTCCGCCTTGTTGCTCACTGTGAAGATGCAAATCTGCAACCCTTCCTCAGCCTCATGGATTCTCAGGAAGTTGTAGAGCATCTTGTTGAGCCCGTCGCGAGACTTGAAGCTGTCAAAATCGTCCAACCCTATAATCAATATCTTGTTTTCCTTCTTAAGCCTTGCGACAATCTTGTCGAAGAGCATAGTGTTTGACTTGCCGTTTATCGAGCCCTTTACTCCATACAGCTTGTTGTATATTTTTCCGTAGACTGTGTTTTCTGTGTTGAACAGTTGACAGTTGATGTAAACTGTTACTATGTTTGGAAAAGCCTCGTTCAACATCTTGAAGAACTGCTTTAATGTTGTGGTCTTTCCTGTCGCATTGCCACCGCACAATTGCAGGTTCTTGGGAGCTATGTTGTCAGGTATTGAATTGCAGTACATAGCCATTTTAGCTAGCTGCTCATCCCTGTATTTGTAGATGTCCGGCACATAGTCCATCTCAAAGACTTCCCTGTTGAGGAATACAGGAGATTCCTCGTCATTTATTATATTAATTAGATCTTGTGTTTTCATTGAAATTTCCCCTTCATAAAAAAAAGAATTTCGACTGTCTTTTTTAAAAATTTCTCACCAAGAGATGATATAATATTGGTAAAGTGTTACATATAAAATTCAGAGTAGAGCATTTGAAAAGTAATCGAGGAAAAATTTCAAGTGTAAAAAAATATTAATTATTAGCAAGATAACAACAAATAGCTCCAACAACCATAAACAGAAGAACGCCTGGAAAAATATCAAAAAAGTATTCTGTTGTAGATGTATCACTTCCTAGATAAAAAGGAAAAGTGTATGCATACTCTGCTGTTGATAAAAAAGCAAGACATAAAGGAATGCCTAAAAATAAAACAAGTAAAATAATCAAACATTTAATATCATCAGAATCCATAATAATAATTTTTGAATGATTATATAAATATTTGTCTAAAAAATAAATTTAATTTATTTTTAAATCTTTATAATCAAAATCTCCAGATTTTCATATCTTACAGGAATGAAAATGTACTTCCTCTTATCATCTTCCTTCACTCCTTCAAGAAGCAATTCGCCACAGTTTGGAATGAGCAGAATATGCTCATCACCATTTTCAGACATTTCGCAAATGTCATCTTCCCACAGGACTGCATTGACATAATCACAATACCAATCTTCAGGAAGTTCAACTATAATCTCATTTTCACTTTTTTCAGTACAGGTTGCAATAAAGTAGTCATCATTTGAACATTCTATTTTTAAAGTATTCATGTTATCACCTTATAATTTTGGATTTTTTGAAGTCCATATTTAAGGCTTTTGAATTTCAGCATTAGCAATGACGAGATGGTTATAATATTGATGTCATATTGTTAAAAATTGCAGTTTCACTTATAAGTTTTTCGGCACAGTTTCAGGAAAACAAGTTGAAGCAAATTTAATGTATTATACATTTTATCAAAATGTAAGTTATATGAACAGTAGCCCTAATTATGACAGTGATATTTAATTTAATTAAAAGTAGTGTTGGAATCAGTGAAAAGGAATTGATGTATGTAGATATGCTTGTGGTTTTTATTAAAAAAAGTAAAAAAATAGAAATTTAGATGATTATTCATTCCCACTTATGCAACAAAAAAATCCAAACCCTAACATGATTAAAATTCCTAAGATTGTGCCTCCAACATCATCATATGGCATGGGTGGGTCAGATGCTGAAACACTGCTGATAAAAATAAATATTGAAAATATAATTAATAAAATCATCACCTTATTTTTTCTCAAAATTATCACCAATTATACTTTATTAAAAATCATTTATATGATTTATTATTTCTGTTTTAAAAAAGTGAAAAAAGAGAATAATTTCATTATTCTCCAAAATCGAAAATTCATTTTGAGTCCTGAATGTTCAGCCAGTTCTCGAAGGCGTCCTTCATCTTCTCATGGACGGCATCGTCAATGTACTTCTCCATGTCCTTCTTCATGTTCTCGTTCTCTTCCTGAAGCTCATCTATCTTCTGTTGCAGGGATTTCCTTTCCTCGCTTGTAAGGAACCTGACCTCAACATTCTCGAAGCTCAAGTCAGGAATGCACCTCATGTACTCCTCCTTGATTGTCTCCTTCAGGTAATCGTTGTTGATGTAGTGGCTGTCCGTTACCAGCGGAGCCTTGTGCCCTTCCATAAGTGCGCTTATCCTTGCATCCACACGGTTCTTAGCCAATGTTGAGATGAAGAACTTCCTGAGCCCATGCGCATGGAACTTGGGGATTGTCGCAACGCTTTCATCATAGGTCTCCTGACTGATCTCGCCATGCTCCAGCTTGTACTTGAAGACCCTTTCCCTCTCGGCACTCAGCTTCTCGCTGTATTGGGACAGGGTCCAGCTTATGCTGTTGGGAGCTATGAAGTTCTTGTACTTCCTTTGGCGGCTTGCAAAGAGAGGGTCATTCTTGGTGATCTTCAGGTCAGTGCCGTCCTTCTCATTCTTCCATTCAAAGTACTTCACACGCTCGTTCAATGAGAAAAGCAAAAGGTCGCTGCTTTCAGGGGTGTTGCACACCTTGCAGGGAAGCCTGAACTTTCTGGTCTTTTGAGGGAAAAGCTCCCAGAACCCTATCATCCCGTCAGGTGCCGAATCCAGGAAGTCCTCGACCTCAGTGCAGCCATGGTACTCCTCAGTCGCAGTCATGAAGTCCCTGATGGTCAATGACCTCATGTCCCTCACCCTCAGTCCTGTAACGGCAGCGAAGTTGATTATTGCTCGGTACTGAAGGTTTGCCGTGTCGAGGACATACTTTATGTCGTCCTTTGTCAGAAGATACCAGTCCTGAGGAGTGTCGTCCAGCTTCGGAGACTTGGGCAGTATGATTCCCAAGGTGCTCAGTATGGTCCTCATGTACCTGATATACGAGTCTATGCTCACCTCGGTGCAGCCCCTTCCCTTGAGGTATTCTATGAACTCAAACTGCATGATGTTTATCCTTGACTGGTTCGGGTTGAACCTTATGATGATGTTGTTCTCGATCCTATCGTTCTGCTGGCTTCTGAGCTCATGCACGGTCTTGTAGAACGGCTCCCCTGTGAACCTCACGAAGTTGGTGGCGGCATTGAGGTATGACTGCAGGCTGCTCTCCGTCAGGTTCGGTCTCTGCAACAGGTAGTTCTGGAATTCAGGGTCTTCCAATAGCTGTTGTCTAAAAGTCTTCATGATGATATGTATCCCTCCCATATGAAATCTCTATTATCTAAGAGCATTTGAAAAGAAATGTTTTTTTAATTCGTAACTTTTAAGACAAATGTACAAAAATAGACACTAAAATTAGGGTTATATTGAGGTCAGACCCAGAATAATTAATTATTATTATAATTTACAAGTATATAAATATTTCGACTTTATACGAACAATATCAAATTATACAAATGAACATCATTTTAATAAAGACAACAATGTACAAAAGTATACATCAAGGATTAAAATTGAAAAAGATTATAATATAAAAGAACATAAAAATAATATATAAATAATTTAATAATTTAATAATTTAAAAAGATTAAATAAAAAAAATCATTTTAAAAATTAATAATAATTTAATAAAAATTTAAGGATAATGCAATCATGATAAAAATAGCAAGAATAGATGGAGACGGCATAGGAAAGGAAGTTACAGAAGCTGGAGTGGCTGTTTTAGAATCTTTGGATTTGAACTTCGATTTCATAGAAGCGGAAGCAGGAAGGGAATGCTTTGACAAGAATGGAACAACAATCCCTGAAGAAACCATTAAGATAGCCAGAAATGCAAAAGCAACCCTTTTTGGTGCAATCACTTCCACACCTGGTCAAAAAAGTCCAATAATCACACTTAGGCAAGAGCTTGACACTTATGCAAATCTAAGGCCTATCAAATCATTCAAGGGAATTAACTGCCTTTTCGATGACTTGGATTTTCTCATTGTAAGGGAAAACACTGAAGGCTTATACTCTGGAAATGAAACAATCGATGACGGAAAAGAGAAAGCAATAGCTCAAAGGGTAATCACCAGAAAGGCGAGTGAAAGGATTTCAAGACTTGCATTTGAGCAAGCAATTAAGCTAAAAAAAGAGTCTGTAACCTGTGTCCATAAGGCAAATGTATTGAAAAAGACTGATGGTGTCTTTAAGGAGTCCTTCTTTAAAGTTGCAAAGGACTATCCAAGCATCAAGACCAATGACTATTATGTTGATGCAACAGCAATGTACCTTTTGACAAAGCCACAGGAATTTGATGTAATCGTTACAAGCAATCTCTTTGGAGATATCTTATCAGATGCTTCAGCAGGCCTTGTTGGTGGATTGGGACTTGCTCCTTCTGGAAATATTGGGGACAAGCATGGATTATTCGAACCGGTTCATGGATCTGCACCAGACATTGCAGGAGAAAATATCTCAAATCCAATAGCTATGATACTCTCAGTTTCAATGATGCTTGAATACTTGAATGAAGACTATTGGGCAGAAAAAGTAAGGATTGCCTGTGAAAATGTCTTGGAAAAGGGAAAAGTGAAAACACCTGATTTAGGTGGAACAGACAAGACAATGGATCTTGCAAATGAAGTTATTAGAGAAATAGAGAATTTAAGATAATTTAATGATTACAAAAAGGTTATGAATTGAAGAGGCAAAACATGTTAAACATTACTACATTTATTGATGCTAATGCACGCAGATTGGATAAGGAAGTCTATTATTGTCCAAGCAGAAACCTAAGATGCAATTCAACTGAAGTATTGCAGATTGTATCAGGAATTGGGCAAAGCTTAAAGGACAAGGGTATTGAAAAGGGAGATAGGGTCTTAATCTATTTGAATAACTCACCGGAATACCTATTTTCACTCCTTGCAATATGGAGAATAGGTGCAATAGCTATACCAACCAATAGAATACTTACATCATCAGAATTGGATTATATGATAACAGATTCTGATGCCAAATTGATAATCACTGATGCAGATGCAAAAGAAACCGTAAAGGACCTAAATATAGAATCTTATATCATAGAAGACTGTGAAAGATTTAAGGGAAGCGATACATTACCTGCTTGCGAAACCGAATGGGATGACCTATGTCAATTGCAATACACTTCAGGCACTACTGGAAAACCAAAGGGATCAATGCTAACCCATGGAAACTGGTTTACAGCTATCCACAATGCTTGTGATGTATTGACCTATAAGGAAAACGACACATTCCTCTGCATTTATCCAATGGCTCATGTAGGAATAATGTGGGCAATTGCAGCACTTAGAGCTGGAGCATTGACAATTACAATGGATTTCTTTGAAATAAACGAATACCTCCAATTGTGTAAAGATGAAGAGGTAAGCGTCTTATCTGGAATGCCTCCTGTAATCCATACATTGACAAACCTTGAAGAGGAAAAAAGGGAAAACCTCTCAACAGTTAGGGAAATAATAAGTGGAGGAGGCCCACTCCATAGAAAGATATGGAAAAAGTTCATGGGACAATACAATATACCAATCATAAACGCATACGGCCTTTCTGAAACCATTGTAATCGGTACAGGAACTGTAATAAGGCCTGAAGACTATGCTACTGCAGACAGGTATGAAAGCGTAGGACACCCTGTATGCTTCTCTGAACTTAAAATCGTGGATGAAGATGATCCAAGCATTTCATTAGGACACTATGAACATGGAGAAATAGCTCTTAGAGGTCCTGCAATAGCTAAAGGTTATTGGGGAATGGAAAAGGAAACAAAGGAATCATTCCTTGAGGATGGATGGTTCCTAACTGGAGATATCGGTTATATTGATGAGGATGAACGTTTGTTCATTACAGACAGAAAGAAAGACATGATTGTAATGAGCGGATGGAAAATCTACCCAACTGAAGTTGAGGAGACATTGATCAAGTATCCGAAAGTGGATGAGATTGCAATTTTCAGCATTGATGACATCCATAGGGGAGAGCTTCCTGTAGCTGCTGTTGTTTGGAAGGAAGAGGAAGATCCTGATGGATTGGTCGAATATTCAAAAGAATATTTAGCAAGATACAAGGTTCCAAGAAAAATATTTACTATGGATGAACTTCCAAGGGTAAATGGATGGAAACTCCTTAGAAGAGAGTTAAGGGAAATGTATTCGACTAATACAGAAGAATGATTTCTTATTTTTTCTTTTTTTAACCTAAAAAATTCATATTATATTTTTCTTTTATCTAAAAAATTTCATTTTTTTTACATTTTTTCAACCCTTAATCTTCTTAATATTTTCTCATTTTGTAAAATATTTTATATTTTTTCTATATGAACAGATGATAAAAAAATAATAAAATGAACAAAATAATAAAAAAAGTTTATTTTACTAGGTTAAATATTATACAATTATAAAAAAATCTAAACAATATCTGGAAATATTTAAAAATATTTAAATACTTTATCCAATATACTATTAAACATAAAATCATATGATTTTATGATTAAAGAGGTGAAAAAATGGGTAAACTAGACGGAAAAGTAGCAATCGTTACTGGTTCAACTTCAGGTATGGGCCGTTCTACAGCTAAATTATATGCTGCAGAAGGCGCTAAAGTTGTTGTAACTGGAAGAAATGAAGAAAGAGCACAAGCTGTAGTGGATGACATTGTAGCAGCTGGTGGAGAAGCATTTGCAGTTATTGCAGATATGGCTAACGTTGACGACATTAAAAAAATCTTTGACGAAACCATGGAAAAATATGGTACTGTCGACATTTTATTCAACAATGCAGGACTTTTAAGTGTAACCCCTCTCTTAGACATTACCAAAGAAGAATGGGACAAAGTATTTGCTGTTGACGTATACGCTCCATTATACTTAACCCAATTAGTAGCTCCTGTAATGAAAGAAAAAGGAAAAGGTGTTGTAATCAACACTTGTTCAGTAGCATCCTACGCTGCACACTTCGGATTTGTAGGTTACATCTCATCCAAACACGCTATTGCAGGTCTTACCAAATCCATGGCATTCGAACTTGGTCCTGAAATAAGATGTAATGGTATTGCTCCTGGTGCTATCCACACCGCTATGGTAGATAGTATCGGTGGAGTAGAAGCATTGCAAATGATGGTTGACGGAGCACCTATGAAAAGAGTAGGTCAAGGAGAAGACATTGCTGCATTAGCATTATTCCTTGCTTCTGACGAATCTGAATTCGTAGACGGTCAAATCATCAGATGTGACGGCGGATTTGAGTGTTAAGTTTTTAAAGTAGTTGGATCTTTATCCACTACTACTATTTTTATTTTTTAATATCAATCTTATCTTTGATTTACTATTTTTAGAAAAAATTACTTTCAAATTTAAAAAAAAAACTAATTTTGAAAATATAAAAAAATGTTAAAGACACTCTAAAAAACTATTTTTGAAAAAAATAAAAAAAGAAAAAAATGTTAAAAACACTTTAAAAAACTTATTTAATAGACTTTAATAGTATTTTTAACAGTTAATTTTCCATAACTAGAATAAATAGTATATTTGACACGTCTTAAATTTTTAAGGCCAATAGTGGCTATTCCATATTTATTAGTCTTTCTTAGATATTTTTTACCTTTATACTTAAAGGTAATGTATTTGTATTTCAAGATGCTTCCTTTGGAATTGACCAATTTGGCAGTAAATTTAATTGTTTTGGCTTTCTTTTTGGAAAGATTTTTAGTAATTATAGTTGATTTGACTGTTATCTTATTTTTTACAGTAAATCCTTTATAGCTTGCTGAAACAGTATATGAACTAGGTTTTAAGCTGATTTTAAGGCCAGCAATTCCTTGGCTATTAGTGGTTCTATAATATGTTTTGCCGTTTAGAGTAAATTTCACAGAGACATTTTTGGCAATGTTTCCATAATTGTCCAATACCCTAACCTTATAGTATGTGCCTGCACCATAATACATAGCCAGATTCTTGTTTTGATCGATTCTAGCCACTACCTTAATCTTATGGGTCTTCTCTTCTGAGGTCTTTGGATTTTTGACCTTTACGATATAGCTTCCTGGCTTAAGATAATTGTCAATCTTAACTATTCCACTGCTGTCAGTCTTTAGATTGTAGGTTTTCCCAGCGAAAACTATTGTCACATTGGCATTCTTTAAAGGATTAAGATTCTTATCCAAGAACTTTACACTATATTTTGATCCATAAGTGAAATTATTGTATTTCGGAAGCACTGCAGTTGTCTTAACTGTGATTAGAGAGGAATTTGATGATTCAGTATAGATTTTCTCTCCCTTAAAGTTCACAATCAGCTTATATGTGCTCGCCTTTAAGTTGCTTAATGTTATTTCACCGTTCTTATCAGTTGTGCCACTGTAATTCACACCATTTAAACTGTATTGCAGTTTTTTACCTGAAAGGGAGTTTCCGTTTTCATCGATAAGCTTAATCTTATACTTGTAGCTGTTGCCATAGACGGTTGAAAAATCTTTTACAATTATTTTTGTATCATATACAGTTACGGTAAAGTTATACTCCAATTCATTGCAGTCATAAAGTGCAGGATAAAGAACAACTCTCAGATTATTGAATCCGCCATTCAAGTCTGTCAAATTGACTGAAGCCTTTCCATCTACAGTTTTGACTGTAAAGTTCTTATATCCAAATAAGAAGAAGATTGTTTCGTTTATCGGTTCTGATAGGCTCACATTTACAAATGCAGTATTCAAGTAATAGCTAAAGTTCGCATCCATAGAGAGATCATATTTTGTAATGTCCACACTTGAATTGACTATTGGGGAATTGTACGCGCAAGAGACAAATTCGGCAGATATATTATTAAATCCTTTTTTAAAGATGTGGCTAATCTTTGCCACACCATTGGAGACCTTTGCATATGCTATTTCACCAGACAGATTAAATCTGACTTGACCGCAATTGACAGCAAATCTATATTCATTTAAAACATTTACAGTAATGTTTACAGGATTGAAATAGTTTTCACTGACATTCATGCAACTTAAACTTATATTCAGAAGGACATCAATCTTATCCAATACTGTGAATGCCTTTATGCAAGCCACCTGTGACTTGTAGCTATGGCTAGGATAGTCATTCCATACGAAATCGTATAGATCAGACCATGTCTTGCCATCATAGCTGATGAAGGAAATGTTTTCCTTATAAAATACATTGTTTAGGCTTACTGCCTCTGAAATAGGAACTCCAACATCTCCTGTAACGTTTATCTTAAATGCAATCTCAAATATATCGCCAAGATTGAGTGCAATAGGTTCATTTAAATTGATTGTCCAATAGCCAGGACGTGCAAAGCCGGATTGATTCAATATTGAGACATTGTTTACGTTAATGAACAACTTATAAGTTGTTTCCTTTTCGAAATATGTGGAAACTGCAGTTAGATACTCATTGTCAGTTGCAGTGAAGATATTCTTATACCATGCAGTTTTAGTTGTATTGAAAAGGAAATCTGTTTTGGCAATGTCATATTGGTAGTTCTTATCAAACTTGATAGTGTCATTTAATATGAAAGTGAACGCATCTCCCCATTTTCCCAATTCAATAGAGGAAGTGTCATAATAGGAAAGGTAGAAATATCCATTGTTGCCGCTGCTTTTTCCCCAACTGTTCTTAACGATCCAAGCACCTTTTCCAGGAGCGCCAGGGATTTGTATGGTATCATTCCATCCGACTAAAGTTACTGCATGATTAGGCCTTTCCGTACCATTATTATAAACATAATATCCAATATGACTCTCATTTTTATATTCCATCAAAACTGGGGAGAAAACAGCTCCATAATCCATTATAGCCCTTTTGATCATATCATTGTCAGTATAGCTGTCCCTTTTCAGATACAATACATTCTGGACATGCATGATGCTGGATAAAACAGGAGATAAAAGACTTTTGGGATCATATTTATCATCAGAATCATTGACTGGTCCTAACCAGCTTAAAAGATATCCTAAACCGACATCATCATATCCTCCACCATTGGTTTCCAGGTTCCAGCCGTAAATGGAATAAAGGGCAGCAATGTTTTTCATATTCTCTTCAGAGAAATCAAGGCTATCTCCGGAGGCCTTTAGAATGCATGATTCCAAAGTTGCAATTGTGGCGAAGGCCCAACAATTGCCTCCGCTTCCCTGATTCACTACAGGAGTCACATAACCTTCAGTCACTGAACTGTAACTGCTTGGAAGTGGTTTATCCGTTTTATTGTAAATGTACATTGCATAATCATTGTCAGAAATAATTAAATCAATACTTGAAAAATTATACAAATCATTGAAAATAGGGTCTGATGCAGTATTGTTCTCATAGATGATATTCCTCATATCAGTATTGTTGTTTAAAATTGAATATATTGCTCCAGCAGATGCATTTGCGGAATTATTTGTAAAATTATCATTGCTTATGGTAAGGCGTTTGGTGCTGGCTACAAAAATACCTGCTCCATTCTTTGCATTGTTTGATATGAAATTGGAATTGGAAACGGTCAGATTACCGTAGATTTGATAGATAAGCCCGCCATCATATTTTGCAGTATTATTGAACCCATATAAATTAACCACTTTGACATCAGATTTTAAAAATGTGAAGACTCCTCCGAAGCTGTTTGCAGAGTTATCGATTACTTTGGAATCTGTAATCTTTACATTGGCGCCTTTCGAATAGATGGCTCCACCGACATCTGCAGAGTTATTGATGAATACACAATCAATGACTTCTATATCGCTTTCAGAATAGATGGCCCCACCAGACTTGGTCGCGGAATTGTTGTAGAAACTGCAATTTCTTAAATAAACTGAACCATTTGAGATTGGAGTGTAAATGGCTCCCCCATAATAGTCATATCTATATCCATTGCAGAAAATTACATTTGTAGCATTCAATTTACCCCTATTATTAATCTTAACATTGTCCAATGTGATGTTCTGAAGAATAAAATTTTCTTTTATCTCAAACAATCTACCTTTAAGAATTGTCTGTGAGGCATCCTGACCGATTATTGTGATATTCGTATTGTAATAAGATGAACCCAATTCATAAACCCCATTTGCCAAATGAATAACTGAATTGTCCTTTATTGTTTTGTTAAAATACTTATACGGATTTCCCATAGTTCCAATGCCATCATTCTCGGCCGAACTGTTAAAATAATAATGTGCCTCAAGAAGACCATCATTTGATTCACCACCATCCAAGATCTCTTCTTCAATATTGAGAGACTCCAATGAATCATCATAATCAACAGATTCCACAAGATCCAATGAATTGTCAGAGATGATGTTCTCATCCAATGAATCAGCATCTGCTGCAAATGATGTTGGAATGATGATTAGGCAAAGGAAAACCATCAAGCAAACAAGAAGTTTATAATGAGTCTTATGCATTTTTATTCTCCAAACGATTTATTATAGTTATACTATATTTCTTATTATATAAATATAAATAGGTAAAAAATTGAAAAATTTTATTAAAAAACCGTTAAAAATAGCTTAATACTTGAAAAGGTCAAAAAAAGCAAATAAAATAAAATAAAAAAATAAGCAAAAAGTGTTAAAAAAAAATAAAAAATAAGTAAATAAAAATTATTTACTTGTAAATCATAGTTCCAATACCCTCTTTGGTAAAGATCTCAAGAAGCAATGTGTGCTTGATTCTACCATCCAAGATGTGTGCAGACTTGACTCCATTGTTCAATGCATCAACACAGGTTTCAATCTTAGGAATCATACCTCCGGAGATGATTCCCTCTTCAATAAGAGCAGGAATTTCATCCACATGGATTCTTTGAATCAATGTTGAAGGATCTTCTGGGTCTCTTAATACACCAGGAACATCAGTTAAAATTATTAACTTTTCTGCATCCATTTCACCAGCTATTGCACCAGCTACAGTGTCTGCATTAAGGTTCAAGGTAGTACCGTCTTGAGCGATTCCAATAGGGGAAACAACTGGAATGAAATCATTTTCAGTATACATTTCAAGTATTTCAGGATTGATTCTTTTGATTTCACCAACTAAACCTAAATCAATCTCTTCAATTTCACCGGTTTCCTCATCCTTTATCTTATGGATCTTTTTGCATGCTTCAATAAGCTTATTGTCCTTACCAGACAATCCAGCGCCTTTACCGTCATGCAAGCAGATTTGAGATACGATATCTGTGTTGATGTTACCTACAAGAACCATTTTAACAATGCTCATAGTTTCCTCATCAGTTACCCTTAATCCCTTGATGAATTTAGGTTCCTTACCTAACTTCTTCATGGATCTGGTAATTTCAGGGCCTCCTCCATGAACAACTATAGGTTGCATACCAACATATTTCAATAAGACAGTATCTCTTGCTGTGGAAGCCATTGCCTCATCATCCACCATAGCATGGCCTCCGTATTTAATCATGACCTTTTTATTGTAAAACTGTTTAATGTAAGGTAGAGCCTCTACCAAAATATTTACCCTTTCCATTTCAATCACATAAATAAATCAATAAGTATAAATTTTTTTAATTTTTAGAATTTCCAATTATTCTTAATTAAATATCAATTGTTAGATTTGTTTATAATAGTATATAAAAATATCATTGAAGAAGAAAATTATACTCAGTTAATAAGTTACGAAATCATTATAAAATTAATATAAGTTCGTAAATTTCAATTTAAAGAACATATTATATTTAAAATTAAAAAATAAAGTAATAAAATGCTTAAATTTAAATATATCCTATTTTAAATTAAAAATTAACTTGGTTTTAAAAGAAAATCAATTTATATTAAAAATAAACTATTTTTAACAAATAGTTTACTAAATAAAAGATTTATAGAAGTTTACAATTTTGGAAAAATTACTCTATAAAAAATCCAATTTTTAAAGCTAAGTAAAAAATAGGAGAAAAATTATGTTGAAAATAAATAAAAGCATTTTGATAATATGTCTTGTATCATTATTTTTAATAATCGGGCAAATATCTGCAAGCGATACCGATTTAATGGAAACAAGTGATACAGGCATGAATGATTTGAGGATAAATCAGAATACAAATGAAATATCCGATGATTCAAATATGAATCATCCCGAATCTAATACTGTAGAGAAAATAGATGATGAGATAGTTAATGAAAACGTTGATGAAATAATTGAAGAAGAGGAAAAGGACACAAACGGCGTTGTTATGGCAAATGACAATTACAGCTGTGGACCTGCATCTCTTGCCACTGTTTTAAATAAAAATGGACTTAATCTAAGCTTAAATGAAGTATCCAAGCAAACAAACACAAGCTTGAATGGAACAACTATGCAATCCTTAATCGATGCTGCAAAATACTATGGCTTCAGTGCATATGGAGTTGAAATTGATACTAAAAGTCTTAAGGAAAACCATATAATCCACCTAAACATCAATGGATGTGAGCATTGGACTGTCATAAATAAGTTAACAGACACACATGTCTTTTTAGCGGATTCTACCGAAGGAAACATGAATTTCACAATCGATGAGTTCAATTCATATTTTAGCAAAAAGGCAATTGTATTATCCAGGAATGACTCAATTGACCTAAAGGAAGAATTGATAGCAAGACAAATCAATATTCTAAGCAATGACCAATGCATGAAGGTTTCAGGCAAAGGATTGAAAAAGAAGATTGTTGGTTATAGGATAGTGTGGAAATACGGATTGATCCAAAAGTACGGTTGGGTTCTAAGGCCTAAGGTCGTTGGAGGCCATGTATCCTTTAGCCAATGGGTATATGTTAAAGGAAATCGTGCCGTTTGGGGAAAATACAAAGTCAAACAGCCGATCTATAAATACTATTATGTATCTGATGACGCTTTGACAAGCGCTAAAATCAGAAGATGATTGAATTTAAATGATCCAACTCAATGAACAAGAATTAATAAATAGAAAACATATATACAATATTAAGGAGGTTAAGTATGGATAGGAAAATTACAATAGTCATAATTGCAGTAATAGTTGCAGTAGTTGCCATTGGCGCTTATCTTGGATTTGCAAACAATTCCATTCCTGAAAGTTCCCAAATGACTGATCTCTTTGACTATTCAATTGAACCTACAACAAGCTGGAATGCAAATAAAAATGAGTATTCCTTTAGCCAACCAATTAGTTCTGTTAATGGAAAGGACTATAAGAACATAGAAATTAAGGTAAATTTCTATAAGGGAAATGATCTTTTAGGCAGCTATGACTCTAAAATAGACCAAACTAAAAATGGAAAGTTCAATCTTAATTTCACTAAAAAGCTTGAAGAGGAACCAGATGCATTCTATTATGACGTAGTAAATGCAACTGAAATCTAGATTAATTTTATCAATTAAAATTTTTAAAAAATAAATAAAATAATCTCACTTATTTATTTTATTTATTACTATTTTTTCTTTTTTTATAAAAAATATATTAGGATATGTAGATGCAAGAATGTGTCAATTAAAAAATAATGACAACATATCATTTAATTAAATATGACTAGTTTTAAATCAATGCGAAATAACAAAACATACCAAATAATTAATCATCTATTTAATTAAATTAAATGAAATTTAGTGACAGAATTTTCTTTTAATCAAAAATAAAAATTCAAAATAAATTACAAAAAGAGTCAATAATAATTTTAAAAAAAAGTTCTTAAAAATGAATTATAAAAAAAATAAAAAATAGAAGAAATAAATTCTTCTAAAAAAACTTCTTATTTTTTACGTCCGAAAGAGACTGTTGAAATCAATGTTAATAATGCTAAAACTACTAATGCAATTGGGTTACCAGCAGCAGGAACTACAGGAACAGATTTTTCTGTAACCGGATTTACAGGTTCAGGTTGTGGTTCTGGCTCTGGCTCAGGTTCCTCATTGATAGTAATTTGAATGGTTGTTTTGGATGGATTATAATAATCGTTTCCTAAATAATCAATAGTAGCTTCAGTACTCTCAGAAGGCAATTCCACACCTTTGAATGTTGCTTTACCGTCTTTTACTTCAGCTTTATATTCTTTTCCATTGACTTTGAGGACAGCAGTACCATTTTGTACAGGGTTACCGTTTTGATCAACGATTTCTGCAACAATGTCCACTTTATCTCCGGAACTTCCTGAAACATCATCACTTTCAGTAGTAGTGTTCAATGGCAATACAATTACTTCAGACTTATTATTTGCAGCATTGTAATGTTCATTTCCACTATATTGAATTGTTGAAGGATATGTGCCTGGAGCTCCGAGAGTGATTCCCTTGAATTCAGCTTTACCATCAATTACCTCTGCGGTGTATTCTTCTACAGCAGCCATCAATAATCCGGAACCAAGTTTATTATCATAATGAATAATAAATGTAGCAATTCCGCCAGTAATGTTTTTACCGTCTACGCCTGTAACATTTGCAATTACATCAACAACTGCACCAGTGTAGTTAATTACTTTGTCAACAGTGACAATCACATCAATTTTTTGAATAGTGATCTTAGAAGTGTTGGTAACAGACTCATGATTCTTATCAGTGACAGTAGTCAAAGTAACAGTGTATTCTCCAACTTCTAAAGTAGGAACATTAAGTGATAGGAGTAATACCATTACCAGTAATCTTATAAGTCACACTAGTAGCATTCACACTAGAAACCGCAACCTCAATAGATTCATTATAAACCTTAGTTACATCAGCAGCACTAACACTAGAAGACGCAGGAGTCACAAAAATCTTAGAAGTGTTGGTAACAGACTCATGATTCTTATCAGTAACAGTAGTCAAAGTAACAGAATACTCACCAACATCCAAAGGACCAGGAACAACAATAATACCATCCTCAGGAACAGTACCAGTTATCTCAACACCATAGTGATAGGAGTAATACCATTACCAGTAATCTTATAAGTCACACTAGTAGCATTCACACTAGAAACCGCAACCTCAATAGATTCATTATAAACCTTAGTAACATCCTCAGCACTAACACTAGAAGACGCAGAAGTCACAAAAATCTTAGAAGTATTAGTAACAGACTCATGATTCTTATCAGTAACAGTAGTCAAAGTAACAGAATACTCACCAACATCCAAAGGACCAGGAACACTAATGCTCTCACCAGGAGCAATAGTACCAGTGATAGGAGTAATACCATTACCAGTAATCTTATAAGTCACAACCAGTAATCTTATAAGTCACACTAGTAGCATTCACACTAGAAACCGCAACCTCAATAGGTTCATCATAAACCTTAGTAACATCCTCAGCACTAACACTAGAAGACGCAGGAGTCACAGTAATCTTAGAGGTATTAGTAGCAGTGTTATAATAAACATCGTCAACAACAGTTAGATAATGAACAGTATACTTACCAACATCTAAAGTAGGAATTGTAACAGTACCATTAGCAGGCACTTGAGTGTTCACAACTACCACTTCACCAGTACTATCATCAGTAATGTTATAGATTACAGCAGTAGCATTCTCACTAGCAACGGTTACCTCTATAGTTTCACCATATACTTTAGTGACATTAGTACCATTTACAGTGGAATTAGCTTTAGGAATTTCAAATGACATTACCTTAGAAGCAATTTCAGTGTAATAATCATCTTCTAAATGAATTGCTTTAGCTTTGTATTTTCCTGGGACTAATCCAAGATTGGTAAGATTAATATTTCCATAAATATCAGTTTTGCCAGTGACATTTTTAATAAAATTACCATTAGCGTCAGTGATAGTTACTGTAATATTTATTCCAGCTTCACGATCATCTTTGTAAACAAGTGTTCCATCTTCACTTTCATCAGCAGAAGCCACTGGAGTTACTTCAGAAGCACCAGTGTTCATTTTATCTTCAGCACCCCAATAGCTAACATCAGTTAATCTAACATTTGCATAAGCTTTGGTATAAATAGAATTTAAAAGATTATCATTACCTTTAAATACAGTGCTGATTGTTGCATCAAAGCCTTCCACTTTAGCACTTGCAGTAAGGGAAGCTGCTTTAGCTTGGTTTTCTAATAATTCAGTACTTGAAATATTTAAAGAACCGCTGTTATGATAAATAGCACTTCCATTAGTTGCATTGTTACCATTAAATGTAGACCCTGCAATTGACTGATTAGTTGTTGTGAGATAAATTGCACCACCATTAGTCTTAGCAAGGTTATCAATGAAGTTCACTTTCTCAAGGCTAGAATTAGATCCTGTAGAATAGATTGCTCCACCAGAACTAGCATTGTTTTTAGAGAAAGATGAATCAGCAATTGACATATTAATAGATTTAGTGGTGTAGATTGCTCCACCATTAGTCTTAGCAACATTATCAGTGAAATTCACATTCTTAATAGTGGCATTATTAGATGAAGAATAATAAATAGCACCACCAGTAGAATTAGCAGAATTCTCAGTAAAGTTACTATTCTCAATACTTCCATAATTAGATGAAGAATAATAAATAGCTCCACCAGAACTATTAGCTATATTATTAGAGAAAGATGAATCAACAATAGACTGATTATGAGCATTATTAGTATAGTAAATTGCTCCACCAGAAGTCTTAGCAGAATTCTCAGTAAAGTTCACATTCTCAATACTACCATTAGTAGATGTGTAATAACAGACTGCTCCACCAGAACTATTAGCTACATTACTTGAGAAAGATGAATCAACAATAGACTGATTATTACCTTTATAAAAGTGTACTGCACCACCATATTGTCTTGCATAATTATCAGTGAAATTCACATTCTCAATACTGCCATATTTACATGATGAATAACATATTGCTCCACCACCAGTATAAGCACCAGTTGAATTTGCTTCGTTTCCAGTAAATGATGCATCACTAATGGAGAGATTTTGAGCAGATGAGAAAAAGATTGCTCCACCTGAAGCATTAGCCCAATTCTCAGTGAAATTGCTTTTTTCAATAGTTACATTAGAACTAAGACCATAAATTCCTCCACCACCAATAGGGTATGATGAAATACCAGTAGCACCATTTTGATTAGCACTATTTTTAGAGAATAATGAATCAGTTATTGACTGATTACTAGCATCTTTAGTATAATAAACTGCTCCACCAACATTAGCGAAATTCTCAGTGAAATTCACATTCTCAAGTGTACCGTTAGTACTTCTCCAGAAAATTGCTCCACCACCATAAGATTGTGTAGGAGCACCTGGGGAATTACTACTAAGACCTTCAGCATTGTTCTTAGTGAAAGATGAATCCTTAATTGACTGATTTTTACTATTTTTATCAATATAAATTGCACCACCAGAACCTTTAACTGAATTCTCAGTAAAGTTACTGTTCACAATACGGGCATTACTAGAGTATGAGAAATAGATTGCACCACCACCAGCGCCTTCTCCATATCTGTTATCCACGTTTTGATAGAAATATGAATTTTCAATGGACTGATTATTGGCACTTTGATAATAGATTGCACCACCAGAATAACTGGCAGAATTCTTAGTAAAGTTACAATTATCAATTTTTCCATTAGCACCACTCCAATAAATTGCTCCACCTTGAGAAGTTGTACTTGAAGATGAACCAGAATCGGCACGCATTGCAACGTTATTTTCAAATCTAGTATTTGTAATTGTACCTTCCTTACTAGTCCAATAGACACCACCACCCATAAGAGCAGCATTGTCTTTAAAGGTACAATTGTCAATAGTAGAACCATCACTTCCACGAATGACATTTACGGTACCTCTAGCATAATAACCACCTATAGAAAACTCTTCGGTACAATTACCATTTATGAAAACAATATCTTTCAAAGAAATCTTGGACATAGCAACTAATGTTGCATTCAAATGATTTGCATCGAGTTTAAAACCTTTACCATCTATTGTTAAAGTCTTATTGATGAAAAGAGGTTTTTCATCATTTGACATTACATAATCTTTGTCCAATTCTATAACATCTCCATCACCAGCATTATCAATTAATGCTTGCAACTCTGTAAAGCTTCCAGGTTCTCCAGCAGTCAATAGCTCATTAGAATCAGTATCATCTATAGCGTTAGCACCTAACTGTTCAACATCGTTTGTCTCTTCAGATAAATCAAAATCTTCTTGATTTGCACTGATTATATCATCATTAACACTATCAGCAGCTGCAACAGCACTGATAGAAACTAATGCTAAAATAATCAATGATATAAACAAAACACGAGTTTTCAACTTATCCATTTTTCGTTCACCATATTTAATTTCTATATGAAATATCTTCCAAAAAAATAAATCAAGCTACAATTTATTTAGATGAAAAACACCCCAAAATTTCACCATATGTAACTTTTTTTAGAGAAAAAATTGTGCTCATTTTAATCAAAAAAAATCAAACATGATTTTTAAAGATAAAACAAATCACATCTTTAAATCATATAAAAAAAATTATTAGAAATCTTGTTATATTCCAATAACATCAATAAAATGTTTAATCTAAAATAGATTAAACCCCGTTACATATAATATTAATTAAGTTATACTTATATATAAATGTTATTATAAAAAAATGAATAAAATAATACGATTAATAAATTTTCAATGAAAATATTCAAAAAATATTTAAAAAAAAAATCAATTGACAATGAAAAAAGAAAAAATTGTGAAATAATAAATAGATGATTTGAAAAAAATGAAAAAAATTATAAATTCAATTTATCCACAATATGGATAAACTGATTTGCCTCTGTTTCCAAGCTATGATCAGGGTTTCCACGCATCTCAAATACAATAGCTGGAATTCCCCCTTCTTCTATAGGAATAGTAGAGTATTGGGGGCTTGAATAGCTCGCAGGTTCATAATAGATCACATAATTGATGGCTTGGGTTACATTGTTTGCAGCCTCATAAGCCACTGTATCATTGGAAACTGGAGCGAATATATAAGGATCCTGTACATAACCACCATTTGAAGCGTGAATGTCAATTACCAAATCATATCCATTCTTGAGCACATCTTTTACCACATAATCCTGTGCAAGCAATTGGCCATTCATTCTGCTTTCTTCAAAATCATCACTTTCTGCAGTTACATTGATCCTATAAACATAATATGAATAGTTCAAGTAATCTGAATTGTTTAAAAGACTGTCATATATTGCATCATGGGCATTGGATTCCCTTGGATGCTGTCCTAAGATGTATGCAACCTTTACAGAAGAATTCGCATTTCCATATGGCCCTTCAAGAGTAACAGTTCCTATGCTGTTCTTGCCTATTGTCTTTACGGACTTATCTGCAGAATCTGCAGAGTCTGCAGTAAATGAATTGATTAAATCAGTTGGAATAAATTTTAAAACCTGATTTAAAATAGGATAATTCTCAGATAAATCCTGCAATAAGCTGTCTTCATTAGTTGAATAATCATAGCAAAGAACGAAACCCTCTGCTAATATGACAATTAGAATGATTAAAAAATAGAGTAATTTTTTAGAAGGTTTTCTTGATTTTTTCTTTTGTGCATTGTCTTCATCAGCCATATAAACACCAAAAATAATTCATGAATATTTAAAAATCTTAAAACCTTTTAAAAACTTTTTTTAAGGAATGAATCCTTTTTTATATTTAATTTTAAATAAAATTTTGATATTTTGATATAAATTGATATGATTTTTAAGAAATTTAAAGGTAAAAACAAGCTGGAAAATTATTTTTTCCAGGTTTGTCTTACTCCTCTACCTTTTTTACTACCAGGCTTTTTGTAAGATCTTTTAGGTCTGGTTCTTTTATTGGTACCTTTTACTTTTGCCATTATATTATCCTCCTTTAATTTTGATGATAAGATTATCATAAGATTAATCTAAAATAAATAAAAATAAATTTTTCATATTGGAAATATGATAAAATTCTTTATAAAAATAGCTTTAATAATAAAACTTAATAAAATATTTATTTTCAATACATATAAACTTTACCCCTAAAAATTAGTAAAAATTTGCTAAAAATCCTATAAATGAGATTTAAGAATAGAATATAGGACATTTATAAAAATTATGAAAAAAGATTAAAAAATAATTAAAAAATAATAGAAAAAATAGTAAAAAAATTAAAAAAGAAAGAGGAAATTGAAAATAGAAAAAACTTAAGTTGTATACTCAGCATTGATCTTTACATAATCATAGGTGAGATCACAACCCCAAGCGGTTGCACTTGCATCACCTTGATACAAATCAACGACTATATTAACTGTCTTTTCCTGCATGATCTCTTCTGCTGAATTAAGCTCTTCAGTTCCGTCAAATGCAAGGATTTTACCTTTATCAACTAAAATGGCTTCCTTTCCATCATCGGAATTTACAGAAACTGAAATCATATCCTGATTCATTTCACAGCCGGAATATCCTACAGCTGCTACGATTCTTCCCCAGTTAGGGTCTCCACCAAAGATAGCTGATTTTACAAGGGAAGAGCTGATGACAGATTTTGAAGCTAAAATAGCATCATTCTCATCCTTAGCACCATTGACCTTACATTCAATGAATTTGGTTGCCCCTTCACCGTCACGAGCCATCATTTTAGCTAAGCTTATGCAAATGAAATCCAAGGCTTCCTGGAAATCCTCATTGATTTCACCATCTTTAGCCACTTCAACACCAGACTTTCCATTAGCCATCAATATTGCAGTGTCATTTGTACTTTGGTCTCCATCAACGACAATCATGTTGAAACTTCTGTTTACAGCAGATTTCAATGCCTTATTAATCATTTCAGAGGAGATTACAGCATCAGTTGCCAAGAAGCATAGCATGGTTCCCATGTTAGGTGCAATCATTCCCACACCTTTAGTGATACCTCCGATGGTTACCTTTTCACCATCAATTTCAGTCTCTACAGCAAACTCCTTATGATAAGTGTCAGTGGTCATTATGGACTTTGCAGCATCAGTTGAGCTTTCAGCACTGTGGTCCAATTTGGAAATTGACTCTTCAACCAAGGGCAAAATAATGTCCATAGGCATTTTCCTGCCGATTACTCCAGTTGATGCAGTAGCTATTTCACTTGATGGAATGCCAGTGATGCCTGATGCAAATTCAATGGTCCTATCGCAATCAGCTATACCTGCCTCACCTGTAAAGCAGTTTGCATTTCCACTGTTTACAACAACCAATGATATTTTACCGCCTTTAATCATTTCCTTAGTATGGATAATAGGTGCAGCTACAACCTTATTTGATGTGAAAACAGCTGAAGCAACACTGTCCTTAGATTCAATAATTGTAAGGCCATATTTGCCTTCACGACTTCCTGCTGCCCGAACACCTTCAACAGCACAGATTCCTCCTTCAATAACTTTAATGTTAGACATGATATCTCCTTTGGAATTATAAAAAAAATGAAAATTTTAAAAAATTATAAAAAACTTAAAAAAAATAAAATTAGAAAAAAATAGAGAAAAAGTTCTCTAATTAATAAATGCCAGTGGCAGTCGAAGCATTGAATGCAGTGACATTTTGGCCTGAGGTTACATTTTCATCAAACTCATAATATGAGATTTGAGTACCGTTTTCATCATGCAAGTCGTAACTGCTGTTTTCATATACAGTTATATTATCAGTTACATTCATATATTGCACTTCACCAGGATCAGGCTCACTTCCAACACCCATAATCATTGAAATGCCTAAAGCCAAACCACAAATGAAAGCAATTAATATTATCACTAGAACAAGTATCTGTCTAGGGCTTCTAGGCCTTCTTGACATAGAACTCTTAGACCAAATAGAACTTAATGAATTGCTTGGTTTTCTAGCATTAGATGAGTATCTGGAACCTCCGGAACCTCTAGGATTTCTAGCGGGACCTGAGTGTCTTGAACCTCTTGAACCTCTGGAGTTTCTAGAATTATTAGGAGTTCTAGTTTTCAAGACATTCTTGTTTTGCTGTTTTCTAGAATTCCCTCTTCTACCGATTGCCATTAATTTCACCACAAATTACATATTTAAGTCTTTAAAACTAAGACTACAAATTTCAAATTTCAACTGAATACTAAATAATTTTTAAGAATAAATTTTACCTAAATGTATAGTAAGCCACAAGCAATAAAACTAATAAAAGTCCATAAATGCCCATGCCCATTATAGCAAGCAAATATGATGCTACAAACATTACAATAAATGCAGTTATTAACTTACCTTTCTTATTTGTTAAGAATTCGCATAAGGTTCTTGTAAAGTCTGATGGAATGTAATATCCATACAAACCATTAGCCAAATCAAATATGACTAAAGACAATGCGCCGAATCCATGAATGCTCTCTGCAATGTTCGCACGTTCACCTGCTTCTCTTCTGCTTCTGCCTATTCCAATCTTGACTTTAGCACCGTTATTCAATATAAACCATGCACAATCAAGGCCTGCACGAATAGCTACATCCTTACTTGGGAATTTTGCTATCAAGTCATCTCCACCTTCACGGTATCCCTCGATTTGACCCTCACAATCTTCCATGAACTCCTTGACGCTTGTCATCAATTCCACAAGCTTGTTTCTTCCATGCTTGGAAATGAAGTTTGTAGAGTCAACAATATCAATGAACAGGTATTGCTGGAACTCAGGAGGTTCGGATTCAGCCAATTTGAATGGAGTGTCCAATACAAGTGCATACTCACCACCTAATTTAGTGAATGCAACACCTGGAGAATCTCCAACTTCCTTATTGAACTTAATGGATCTTTCAATAGCTGCAGCACCAGTCATACCAGCAGCAGCTCTTACTTTGATTCCATTATCCAAACCAATGCCCACCAATCTTATAGCCACTCTGATTGCATCGTTTTTAGACATCAATCGTGAAACGATTTCGGTTTCGCTTCTTTCGATAATTTCTCCATTTTCTCTTAAAATAATGTCAGTGAAAAGATTAATAATATAAGAAGGTTCTGAAAGCTCCACATACATATAACGGTCACTACCCATTATGATATTGCTTACAAGAGCATATTCTTCAACCTTATCTTGAGCAGGAAGTAATTCATAAAAGCTATGATTTTCTGGAATGTTTTCACGGCCAACATCTCTAACCAAGTTGGTAAAAATACTTTCTGTTGTGATATGTGCCTTATCGATCTCCATTAACATGGTTTGAGTGTAATTGAACATGTCCACATATTCAGTTTCCAATGGAGTGGTAGGGAAGTATTTAGTACCTATGCTTATGATTTCATGTTTTGTTACTAATGAAACAAGCTTTCTTATAATACTATGTTCAGCCATATTTTACCTCCTATTAGTTTTTAAATATTAATAAATTAAGTATGAATCGTAAATTTCAAAATCGTTAATTAGAAATAAGATCCATTAGATAGGACCTTTTAAAATATTAATTGAAAGATTAGGTATTTAATCCTTATCTTTCTTTTTCTTGGAATTCTTTTCCAAATAGATCTCAAACTCACCTGGCTTTTCAAGAATCATATTAGGCTTGACTGAAACGAATGGGAACTTCCAGGAACCTAATCTGCCTGCAATTGTACTTGCAATGTTTCTTGAATTCTTCTTAATGAATACCTCATCATAGGTGTTTGTTTGGATTTCAATGTTATATGGAGGATTGTCCTCCACCTCATCAGTCAAGACGATGTTCAATCCAAAGTAACCTGGCTTGATGAACAAGTCATTTCTAACTGCGATAAGTGGCTTGTGAACCAATCTCAATCTGTCCGCTACAGTTACTGAAATGTTACCTGCATCCTTTACAGCTGCCTTATAGTCTTTTGGATGAACAAGAACAAAGATCACATATGGGACTGATGTTTCAACATCATCCACCATTTCCATAACCTTGTCAAACATTGGCAATTTAGAGAATATTCCTTCTATTTTTGAGGAAACGTTATCCTGTTCAGACTCATCAAGCAAGAGAATAGCTTGCTTTGCAACATTCAATGGAGTGAATTTGGTTGTCTCCTTTCCTTTGTAGACTACCCAACGTTTTCTTTCAAGTTCATTCAATATTTCATCACAGATGTTCTGCAAGAGATTCTTGACTTTTTTAGGTTTTTTGGCTTTTCCCATTACCAATTCATTGTCTTGAATTGAAAATGGAATCCTTATGCTGTTGATGTCTGGGAATTCAGACATGAAATCCCTGAACTTGTCATTGGACAATACCTTTGCATCCTCTTCATAAGCCAAATCAAGAATGTAATGGTCTGCAATGGTTCCTACAGGAACCTCATCAATGATTCCATCATTAACCAATCTGACAAAAGTTTCCTTATCATCTATATTATGACGCAAGGAAGCATCTGCTATGATTAAAAAGTCATGACCTTCTTCTTCCAATGCCTTTACGGCTAAGGTAATGTTTTTTAATTTAGCTTTAGAGCCTTCCTCTTTATGAAAATGCGCAACATTTGCTGCATCAATAATAACTTTCAAGATATCACCCTTTAAAAGTTTTTTTAAAAAATTTTATTTAAAAATTTTATTTAATTATAATTTTTCTATGAATGATTTTAATTCTCGCCATTAATTAAATCTGTCAATCTAAATACTTAAAATATTAAAATTTTTTTATTTAATATGAATCTATTTATTAATATGATTCTAATTTTAATATTTTAGTATTAAATTTTTATACTATAAATATATATCAGTAATAATATATTTAAATCTTTTTAAGACAAGAATAATAATTTAAAAATCCTAAAGAAAAAATAGATGAAAAAACAACAGGGATACACAAAAAACTTTTGAACACTACAACAAAAACCACGAAAAAAAGAAAAAAATACACAATAATACACAAAAACCACGAAAAAAAGAAAAAAATACACAATAATACACAAAAAACCACTAAAAAAGATAACAAAAATAGAAAAATAAAAAAATAAAGAAAAAAGAATTATTTGGATTGAGCAGCTTCAGCCGCTTTTAATTCTTTTTTAGATCTTCTTACAAGATCCCTTAAAGCATTTGAAACATTTGGAGGAACAGATCCCTCTTCCTTGTTCAAGATTACTTCAGAAATAATGTTAGAAAGAACGAAAATTGCATGTTTGTGCTCTGCTTTTGTTCTGTGAATATGATGAGGACTTATATTCAAAGCAAGGTAATCGTCAAAGAACTCATGAGCAGAGTTATCAGTGTCTAAATATTTTAAAACATATACTAAAAATTGATGTAATTGAATCATTTCATCCTTATACATATAATACCTTTCCTATATTTTAAAATTGTAAAAATAAATTATGGATTTAAATTAAATCTAATTATTTAACTAAATCATTAAACACATAACAAACATAAAAATAAGCTATAAAATATTAATTCACTACAAATACCAAGAGACTTATATCATCTTTTGGGATTTAAACAACTAACAACAAAATCCCCATATAAACCTCAATAATGAACTACCTAAATTACATACTCAAATTTATTTTTGTTAATAGTACTTTAAACACAATTGTATTTAAAATTTATGTTTAACTATATAAATTTTTATATTTAATTCTTTGTATCAAAAATATATAAATCTTTTTGTTGAATTGGATTCAAAACAAAATATTTTCAAAAATTTTTAGATTATTTCCTATTAAAAATTCTGAAAAATAGACAAACTAATACTTAACTAAATTAAATAAATAAATTTTTTAAACAGTTTAAAATATTGAAAAATCTTAAGCATGCGAAAAATGGGCAAACAGCACTAGAAATAAACTGAAAAAAACTGAAAAATAGACAAAAAATAAAAGAATTTAATAATATTATTAATAATGTATATAAAATATAAAAAATATATTTAATTATGTTATAAATTATGCACCAATATATCATAAGATAAAATGCATAAAAACAACCAAAAAAATGAAAAGAAATTATAATTATATTAATTTTTTTTATTTTATTTAGCAAGAGTGGTAGAATGGAAATTCTAAAATATGATAAGGAAACTGCAAATGATTTAATCAAAAGATCACAGGCAGATATCAGTGAAGTCCTGAATATAGTTTCAGACATATTGAAAGATGTTAAGGAAAACAAGGATGAAGCTGTAAAAAGATACACTGCAAAGTTTGATAAGGCAGAATTGGATGATTTGCAGGTTTCAGAAGATGAAATCAAAGAAGCTTACGATAATTTGGATGAAAATCTTATTGAAGCGCTTAAAAGAGCATCTGCAAACATTGAAAAATTCCATAAGGCTCAAATTCCAGAAGAATGGTTTATGGAAGTGAACACTGGAATTACTGCTGGACAGATTATTAGGCCAATCAATAATGTTGGCTGTTACATTCCAGGAGGAAGAGCTGCTTATCCTTCTTCCATTTTAATGGAAGTGATTCCTGCAAAAATAGCAGGAGTGGAAAGAATCATTTGCTGCACTCCTCCAGGAGCTGATGGAAAAATCATGGATGCTATATTAGTGGCTGCAGACTTGGCTGGAGCAGACGAAATCTACAAATGCGGTGGAGCTCAAGCTATTGCAGCAATGGCTTATGGAACTGAGTCAATTGAAAAGGTTGAAAAGATAGTGGGTCCTGGAAACGTATTTGTTACCGGAGCCAAAAAGCTTGTTTACGGGGATGTTGATATAGAATTCCCGGCAGGCCCTTCTGAAGTGTTGATCTTGTGTGACAATACTGCAATTCCAGAGTATCTTGCTCATGACTTCCTATCTCAAGCAGAGCATGACCCTAATGCATCATGCTTCTTGGTAACTGATGATGAGGAAATAGCTGACAATGCAAAAGATTTGATTGAGGAATTTGCAAAAGAAGCACAAAGACGTGAAATCATTGAAGAATCCTTAGAAAAGCATGGGCACATAATCCTTTGTGAAAATATGGAGGATGCTATTGACTTTACTAATACCTATGCTCCTGAGCATTTAATCATAAGCACAGCAGATGACAAGGCAGTTCTAGATAAAATTAAAAATGCAGGATCCATTTTCCTAGGCAAATATTCCCCAGTTGCTGCTGGAGATTACGGTTCTGGAACAAACCATGTTTTGCCAACTGGTGGTGGAGCTAAAATGTATTCCGGCCTTTCAACTGAAGCATTCCTTAAGAAACCTACTGTTCAGACCCTTACAAGGGAAGGAATCGAGGAACTTTCTAAAACAGTTATCCCAATAGCTGAATATGAAGGCTTCTACGCACATGCAAATTCAGTGAAAGTGAGATTGAATAAAAAATAATGCTAAAAAAACTAAGTTTAAATAAATTAAAAAAATAATATAATTATTATAATTACAGCAATTATTAATTAGATTAATTAAAAAAATTAATTTTAATAAAGCAATTAAAACTAATTAAAACTTAAACTAATTAAAACAATTTAATAATTACTAATGTTTATTATTAATTGAAAAATAAAAAAATTAATTTGTAAATATAATCGAGGCGATTAACGTGGATTATTTATTAGGCGACTTAAGAAGAACTCATTATTCAAAAGACGTAAACCCAGATATCAGTGGGGAAGAAGTCCTTATTATGGGTTGGGTACATGAAATAAGAGATTTAGGTGGAATCATCTTTGTAATCATTAGAGACAGAGAGGGATTAGTGCAAATAACTGCACCAAGTAAAAAGGTAGATGCAAGCATCTTAGATGATTTAAGAGCACTCAGAAAAGAATCTGTAGTGGCTATTAAAGGTACAGTGCAAGATGCAGGAAAAGCACCAAATGGTGTAGAAATCATTCCAGCTGAAGTCATTATCCTTAACCCTGCTAAACAGCCATTGCCAATGGACCCTACCGAAAAGGTAAAGGCTGAAATCGATACCAGATTAAACTCAAGATTCTTGGATTTAAGAAAAGCAAATGTCAGCTCTATCTTCAAGATAAAAGCTAACATGTTCAAAACCGTTCGTGACTATTTCTACGAACAGGGCATGATTGAAATCAACACTCCTAAGCTTGTAGCTTCCGCTACTGAAGGAGGAACTGAACTTTTCCCAATCACTTACTTTGAAAAAGAGGCATTCCTCGGCCAATCTCCACAATTATACAAACAGATGATGATGGGTGCTGGATTTGACAAAGTATTTGAAATCGGCCAAATCTTCAGAGCTGAAGAGCACGACACCTTAAGACACTTGAACGAAGCTGTCTCCATTGACTGTGAAATCTCATTTGCAGATGATGTTGATGTAATGAAAGTATTGGATGGAATGATCACTGCAGTTCTCAAATCAACTAAGGAAAACTGTGCAAAAGAATTGGAAATTTTGGAATACGACTTAAGCGCTATTCCTGAAGGACCATTCCCAGAAGTCAAATACGACGATGCTGTAGACATAATCAATTCTAAAGGAATCGATATGGAATGGGGAGAAGACTTATCCAGAGAAGCTGAAAAAGCTTTAGGAGATACTCAAGAAGGTTTCTACTTCTTAACCGATTGGCCATCAGCTATCAAACCATTCTATGCAATGCCTTACGAAGACACTCCAGAAATCAGTCATGCTTTCGACTTGATGTACAAAAACCTTGAAATCTCATCAGGTTCCACAAGGGTTCACCAATACGACCTTTTAGTGAAACAAATGGTTGAAAGAGACTTAAACCCAGACGGATTCGGAAGCTACTTGAAAGCATTCGAATATGGTATGGCTCCTCACGCTGGTTGGGGTGTAGGTGCTGACAGATTAGCTATGGTATTAACCGGTGTTGAGAACATTAGGGAAACTGTACTCTTCCCAAGAGACAGACACAGATTAACTCCATAAGTTAATGGAAATTAATAAAATATTAATTAAAATAAAAATTAATTGAAAAAGAATAAGTAAGGAATTAACTTGATTTTCCTTATTTATTTTACTTATTTAAAATTAAAAGAACTATTTTTATACTTATTTTACTTATTTTAAACTAACTATTTTAAAACGAAAACTTTAATAAAATGAATTCAAGGTAATAATATGCAGGAATATAAGGTAGCGATTATAGGGGGAGGGCCAGCAGGAATGATGGCTGCAATAAAAGCAGCGCAAATCTTAGGCCCAAAAACTGTATGCATAATAGAAAAGAATGATAGCTTAGGCAAAAAGCTTCTTATGACAGGTGGAGGACGATGCAACATTGCAAATGATACTCCAATCCATGATCAATTGAACTATTACAATAAGAACAAGAACTTCCTTAAACATGCATTATACACATTGCCTCAAGATAAATTACTTGAAATATTTGAAGAGAAAGACCTTGAATTCCATGTAGAGGACAAAAAGAGAATCTTCCCAGACAGTGAAGATGCACAGGATATCTTAGACATTTTGGAAGAATATCTTGAAGAATTGGAAGTGGATATACATACCAATTGTCCAATCAATATATCATTAAATGCATCAAAGATTGTAGTATCTACAGGGGGCATCACATACCCATCTACAGGGTCCACTGGAGATGGATATAGAATAGCTTCAAGGATGAATCATACCATTACTGACATCAAGCCAGGACTTGTTTCATTCAATGTAGATGACTTCCTGCTTAGAAGCCTAAGCGGACTCACATTAAGTGATGTTGAGCTTTCATTCAAGGACAAGAAGAAAAAAATTAGTGTTAGAGGGGATGCATTGATCAGTCACTTTGGATTGACTGGTCCTGCAGTGATTGACTTAAGCAATTTATTGATTGAAAAGTCCAAGTTCACTATCCTAGATGACAATTTAAATCAAAAGGATGATGATGAAATTGATAGTCTTGAACTTTTTACAAATAAAATCAGCATTGACTTCACTCCAGACATGACTGAAGAGGAGATAAAGGAGCAAATCACAAAAGATACACCGGATAATGGTAAGATATCCATTAAAAATTATATGAAAAAGTTCCTACCAACTAACTTCATTGATTACTTCCTGATGAAAATCAATATCAGCCCAAGCAAGACCATGGCTAACATCACTAAAAAGGACAAGAACAAGATAGCTGAAAACCTTAAGAGACATCCTATTGAAATAGAGTCATTGGAGATGGATCTTGCAAAGGTCACCATTGGTGGAGTCAAGTCTAAAGAGATTGATTCCAAAACACTTCAATCTAGATTTGTGGATGGATTGTACTTTGCAGGAGAGGTTCTTGAAATGGCTGGACCAACTGGAGGATATAACTTGCAGATAGCATTTGCAACAGGTTACTTGGCTGGTCAGGAAGCTGCAAACAGTTTAAAATAAATCATTGATTTTTTTCTTTTATTTCTATTTTAATTTTTAAAAAGAGTTTTTCTATTTTTTATTTATTTTGATTTTTTAAAAAGAGTGATTCTATTTTTTATTTATTTTATTTTTTAAAAATAAACAATATTGAAATTAAAAAAAGATAATATAACAATTGTTAAAAATGAAAAAATTTAAAAAAATATAATTGTATAAATTATTAAAATTTATACAATACTTTCAAATCCTTTTGTTGCGAGTAAACGTGCAAAGGAACCTTTTGGAGTCATAACAATATTACCTTTGTTATACTCATCCATAGCTGCTTTTACCATTGTTTGTTTTTTATCTGGATCTTTTGCAGCATTGGAAAGAGCTTTAACCAATACCATTACTGCATCTGCCCTATTCATGGTTCCAGTTACACCACCATTGCCTTTATATCCGTTGTAATTGTCGTTTTCACGGATAATGTCAGTTGCACTAAGGTTAGTTACTTCACCGTCAACTTCAAGAGGTCTTACGGAATCTATAATATTATCTAATCCTTCATCATAGATAAGAACAACAGCATCGATTTTAGTTCCGTTACGGTACTCTACAATCTCTTTTGCATATTGCATACCCTCTTCTACACCATTCCATAGACAATCGTGGAACCGCATATTTCCTTTCAGATTTCCAGGAGCAGGTTGTGTTGGGTGCACCATTCCACCAGGATAGAATGGATCATAGCTCTTTAAGTGTCCATTTTCTAAACGAACAATGAATGCCATATCACATCCACCATTTGGCTGCTCGTACTTGTCAGCTGCCAAAACTAAAATAGTCTTGTTTTCTGCAGCTAAATCCGGACCTCCTATGAAAAAGGTCCCTATAACTATTAATAACCAAATAAGAATAATAGAAAGAATTGCTATAATTAGTTTTTGTTTTCGCCTCATAATATTCCTTCCTTAAAAAAATAATTATAATTTTTTATATCATTATAATATTTAGAGTTTTATATTTATAAATGTATTTATAATATAATAATTTTAAGAAAAAAAGTAATTGAAAAATAATATAAAAAAGTAAAATAAAAAAAGAAAAAATATTGGTGAAATCACTCTATCTTATCGCTCCATAGACTGAATTCCTTGATTTGAGGGGGAATTCCCTGATTTCCGCAAGATTCAAGCCATCCCTCACTTGAGGTGAATTCTTCATCATAATCTGCAGAGTTTACAAAGTCTATCAAACCTTGATTCCTTATCAATACATCCCTTGGCTTAAGGGTGGATGACCAAATGTAAAATACCTTGAAAACAGTGTCTGGATGGTAACCGCCACCTAAATCTATAGATAGCACATCACATCGGTCAATTGATTTAGCTACCTGCTCCAAGGTTTCATGAAGCCTTACATCACCGCTTATGAATGTGAAATTATCATTGTATCTTGAAAGCCTATCCATAGGTTCAATGGCTTCAGGACTGTTGTCTATGCTTATCAAACGTCCTGTAGTCAATTTATACAATATTATTTCACTTGATTTTCCTACATGAGCACCTAATTCAACAACATTGTCTGTCTTTTCCAAAACTTCCCTTAAATGTTGCCTATAGACTTTCATGTCATAACTGAGCTTTATCACTTATATCACCCCATTGATTAATCATGACTCATTATACAGATTCCTTCAGTATCCATCTTATAGAATTCAAATTCATTATAGTATTTCGCTTCCAACTTAAGCTTTTGATCTTCATTTGCTATAGCAAATACAGTGTTTCCCAACATTGCCATTGAACTTCCAAGTACCTTTCCATGCAATTCATGGACAATCTGCAATAGCTCATCATTGATTAGATGTGTCTTCTTTGCAAATTTCAATGAGGCATTCATGAATTTCTTGATTGTTTCCTCTTCATTGAATTCACTGTCAACAGCTACATTGAACTTATTCTTGAATTTTGATCCAATGACTATTCCATCATCTTTCTTATTGAACTCTTCGCCTATTTCCAATCCAACTTGTGTAATTATCTTCTTATGCTTTGGGTCCTCTATGATTGAAGCAGTTGATATCTCTCCCAATGATTTGGTTATTACATAGAAATCTGATTTCAAGACTTCAAAAACTCCAAATCCTGTTTTTTCATGAGGAACGATTGATTTTGCTTCACCATATCCGGGAGCACCTGGTTTTGTTCTGAGAACTATTCCTTTTGAAAGCTCTCCAATCACATCCCCAAGGCCAGTTCCAAGCTCCACTTCTGCCAAATGGGCATACTTGCCACATTCCTCTATAGAGAGTCCTAAATCAAAGTGCTCATTTATGCAAATGGCAGTGCCAATAGCTGATGAAGCGGATGTTCCAAAACCGCATCCTATTGGAACCTGAATTGTTTGCTTTATAAGGACATTATCCATATCAAACTCAATGTCCTTTTCCATAAGCTCTATTGTCTTTAGAATAATTACCTCATTGTATTCATCTTTCTTTCCATTTATCAGAATAGAGAACTCATCATTTTCATCCATTTCAGTAATTACACCCTTATCCAAAAGCACTCCTGCACCTAAAGACCCTTTCAACAATGGGTCTTCATTATCAAGAATGCTGAAGAAACCAGTGATATGAGATGGAACAAATACGGAAATCATTTTAACACTTCTAGTTTAAAATTAATATAAAATTAATCAATAATTAACTTAAAATTAAATAATAAGTTTATAAATTATAAGAATATAAATATTAAACATTAAATATATAATTCTATTTAATTAATATAAATTAGATTTTTAACATTTATAAAAGTTTATAATTATAAAATATTCAAAATAAAAATAAAAATTATATTTATAATTATAATTATTTTACTCGAAGGAGAGATATTATTGAATTATAAAAGAATTGATTTACATATGCACAGCTTATTCAGTGATGGAGAGCTTTTGCCATCTGAACTTGCAAGAAGAGCACTTGTACTTGGACATGAAGCAATAGCTATTACTGACCATGTCGATTATTCAAACATCAACACCATCCCTGAAATCAGCGCTGCAATTGATGACATAAACAATAACTGGGACATTACAGTTGTTTTAGGTGCTGAAATCACTCACGCTCCTGTTGAATCCATTCCAGACCTTGCAGATAAGGCTCGTGAATTAGGTGCAAAGATTGTTGTTGTTCATGGTGAAACATTGAATGAACCTGTTGTGGAAGGAACTAACTTTGCTGCAGTAAACTGTAAGGAAATCGATATCTTAGGTCACCCTGGTTTAATCACAAAAGAAGAGGCAGAACTTGCTAAAAAGAATGATGTCGCTTTGGAAATCAGTGCAAGAAAAGGCCACTGCTTAGGAAACGGTCATGTGGCAAACATTGCAAGAGAAGTTGGAAATGATCTCCTAATCGATACAGACACTCATTCTCCTGACAATTTAATCACTTTTGAAAGAGCATTTGAAATAGGATTAGGGGCTGGAATGACAGAAGAAGAAGTTATGAAAGCTACTGTTGAAAATCCTAGAAAAATCTTAAAAAGAAATGGAATAAACCTTTAGTTATTCCATTCATTACTTTTTTTTACTTATTAAAAAATTAAATAAAATTAAATAAAAATAATCTTTTTTTAAAAAATAGTGTTTAATAATCCATTTAAATATTATTTGTGTTCCTTGACTTTTTTGCTTTCCTTATCGTTACAGCAGCCAAAGAAGAAATTTCTTATTTTCTTGACTTCAGACTTGTTTTCCTTTTTTACCCTTTCATCTCTTTCATGCATTTTTCTTCTTGCTTCAGCCATATTTCCCATATTTACACCTTTTAAATAAAAATAATAATTATAATAAATTTTTTAACTAATTATATATGTATATGTAAAACATCATTAATAAAGTTTTAATAATAAATCAAAAAATAGCTTAAAAATAAAAATCGAAAAACAGTAGATCATCAACCAGCAACAAAAAAGAATGCATCCTTTTTGTTTGCCAATCAATTAAATTTTAGAAATTAAAACTTCTTTAATACAGCTCTAATTTGAGATTTGATTTGAGCGATTTGGAAAATAATATGTGAATTTATTTTGGATGTGTGTTTTGATTTGATTGAAATTTTGAAGATATTTGTTTTCCGTAATGTTTTGTTGTTAGAGCATATATAGCGAATAAAGTTTTAAAAAGTTTAGAACTATTTAAAGATCATTTCCAAAAATCATTTTCTGAAAGAAACAACTTTTGGATCTCTTTTTCTTTCTCGTTTAGTCGGTTTAATTTGCTTTTTACCACAAATTCCACATTTGGTTCTTCCCAATATTTTCACCTCCGAGAATTAAAGACAAAAGTACAAAAATTTCAAGGACTTGATTTTAATTTGGAGTGATTAATGACAGTATTCTTTTTACTTGTAGGCGAATCCTTAAAATTTAGGTATACCTAAATATCTTTAATTATAGTTTGTTTTCATCATATATAAATGTTTAGGTATGCCTAAATATTTGTATATATACAAAATGTTTGTATATGTGAAAACAGTTATATACTATAAGAACAAATATTAATATAGATATTTGGGAAAACTCCAGCGTCGAAAATCGAAACTGGATTAAAATGAATACTATCAAAATCCAAAGAAAAAATTAACCTGAATATCTCCAAAAAGGTTAAAATGAACTAATTAGCCTAAATTAAGACATTTTAACAAAAAACGTATTAATTGCATTTGCAATTAATTAAGCTGTTGAACGAATGATTAATTTTTGAATTAATCAAACAAAAAATAAATTAAGCAAATTTGTAAAAAAAATGTGTTTTAGCAAGGAAAATTAAACTAAAATCATTCAACAAAACATTGCTTCAATCTATATTTCAAATCAAAAAAAGAAAAACAAATCGCACAAATCGAAAATAAAAATTAGAGGTGGAACTATCAAGATACGAAAAATAAAACCTCAATTTGAAAACCAAAATTTCAAAAACAAGTAGGAGCAAACAAAGAAGAAATGATTTGTTTGCTTTTACATTATTTTATATGATTTTACTTTATTTTATTAAATTATTACAGATTTTTATTTTTTATTTATTTTATTAATAATTTTTAATTTTAATTTTCATTTACTCTTTTTAACTATTTTTATTTCAAATTAGTTCTTTTCATCATCAAACCAATTATCTATCATACTGTAACCAATTCAGATTCAACTGCAGGAATCCCATTTAAATTAGTTGCAATCCTATTAACACCAAAAATTTGTGTCTTATTATGAACAGGAACAATCAATTGAACCTTTAAGTCAATCTTCTTTTCAGTGACAATTAGTCGAATGGAGATTTTTGCTAAATTTTTGAAAAATCCCTTATCCAAATTGAATATTTTTGATGCATTTAAAAATTCAAATGCAACTGGTTGCCCTTCTGAATCAATGTCTAGAATTATATCATTGTCCAATTCAAATGAAACCTCATATTCATAATCCTCAACACAATATATGAATAGGGAGTCTCCCTTAGAATCATAATCATATACTACTTCCCGGCTCATTTTCTCACCCTTTGATTCCTATAAGTTTCCATTACAGTTATAAAGTTTACAGTTCTATTATCATTTATGCCTATCACTAATGATATATCTTTTGTAGGCTTTTGACTATGTTCAAAATATAGTCTGAATTTATTATAGTCCTGTTTGATTATTCCCATTAATTGATTATATAAGAATGTCTGAAAGATCAAACCTAAATCTCCTATTCTTTGAACATTCCTAATATCAAAATGCTTTGTATCTGCCACAAATGATTCATCACATGAATTAATTATTTCAATTGCCTCTTCAATAGAATAATCCTTCATTTATTATTCTCCTTTTTTTAATTTAAATCAAACTGGAGTTCATAAAAAACAGAGGAATATGATTACTTCCATTCCATGAAGAAAAGTAACTATTATAAAAATTAAACTGATTAGTCAGAACCCCATAATCTACTTTCTATATTGAAATAATATTAAAAGCAAGGATAATAAACATTATCTAAGTGCGATTTTGTGCAAAAACACAGAAGTGATTTTTGAGAAATATCTATTAAATTAATATTAAAAAAAGGGTGGTGAAAAATTAGCAGACTTGCAAATTAAAATTCAAAAAAAATGATGGAAATTCAGTAAGAAAAAATTAATCATTAAACCTTATTTTAAAACCTTGTATTCCATAACAAAGTCTTTTCCTAAAGGATAATACTTTTCCAATTTCAAAGGAATAGCTTCTTTCATATAATCAAATCCTTCACCATCGAAGAAAGTTTTGGAATCCTTTCCTCCAACAATCATAGGAGCTATGCATATCCTCACTTCATCAATGAGATTTCCCCTAATCATGGAAAAGTTAAGTGTAGATCCACCTTCAAGCATAAGAGTCTCTATTCCTTTTGAATACAAATGATCCATAAATTCATCCAAATCAACAGATTCCTTAGATGAATAGAAAACATTGACTCTTTTGGAAAGCTCCTTAGCCCTTAGAACTGCATCCTCATCGCAATCGGGATTATTCTCATCACAGATATTGCTTACAGCAATGATTGTTTCAGCATCATCATTCAATATCCTAAAGTCAAGTGGAGTCCTTGCCTTATTGTCAACTACAATACGAATTGGATTATCCTCTTTTTTTGCATTTATCTTATGAACGGTAAGCCTTGGGTCATCTGCAAGAACGGTTCCGATACCAACCATGATACCATCAACTTCCTTTCTGATTTCATGAACACGTTCAAGATCTTCTTTTCCAGAAATTTCAGAACTTCCAGTTTTTGTAGCTATTTTTCCATCCAATGTCATAGCCGCATTAAGGATTACATAAGGTTTCATTTTATCATACCTTTAGGTTAAATTATAGAATAATTAGAATTAAATAATTTTCACAACTATCAATTTAATCAATCGTTCATTCAAAATTATATGTCGAATACATATCTTGCATTCTTTTCAGTTTGTATAGATACATCATCCACACTAATTTCATGGAGTTCAGCTAGTTTTTCAACTGCAAGTGCAACATTTGCAGGTTCATTTCTTTCATCCTTGGTCATTGCCAAATATGGGCTGTCAGTTTCAGTCAAGATTCTTTCAATAGGGATTTCCTTGAATAAGTCCTGATGCCTTTGACTATAGCATACCATAGTAGAACAGCTTAAGTAATGGTCTTCCATATCCAAAATCTTTCTGGCTGTTTTTAGGCTACCCCCATAACAATGATAGATCACCTTAGGAATATCATCATAATCCTTCAACAAATTGAATATCTTCTTTTCACAGTCTCTTCCGTGAATGAGCAATGGTTTCTTATATTCATTTGCAATTTCAATGAATCCTGTGAAGATTTCCTGTTGACGAGCCCTCAATGCCTTGTCTGTGCAATAGAAGAAATCCATTCCAACTTCACCAATGGCCAATATCTCATCAAGATGCTCAATCATCTGCTTATGTGCTGCATCTATTTCCTCTTGAGGAGAGTTCTGGGATGATACCGGATGGAATCCAAAGGTTGGATAAACGAATCCTTCATACTCCTTAGAAAGAGCCAATGCCTTTGCATTGCTTTCCAAACCATATCCTGAATTGATGACAGCATTGAGTTTTTCCTTAGCTCTGGATATGACATTATCCCTATCTTCATCAAACTCATCAAAATCTATATGACAATGTGTGTCTATCATAATAATCACAATCAATAAAACAATGATAAAAATAAAATAATTATGTTAAAAAAAGATAAAAAGAGAAATAAATTTTAAGTTTTTAAAGTATTATACTCCAAAACGCCTATCTCTTTCCTGATAGTCTCTAATGGCTCTTAAATAGTCAACCTTTCTTAACTCTGGCCATAAGCTATCGCAGAAATAAAGCTCTGAATAGGAAGATTGCCATAAAAGGAATCCACTAAGTCTTTCTTCACCACTGGTCCTTATGATAAGGCTCGGATCTTCAAGCCCTGCAGTGTAAAGATTTTTGCTGACCATTTCCTCATCGATATCGTCAATGGAAATCTCACCTGCTTCCACTTGCTTATAGATCTTCTTGATTGCATCAACGATTTCCAATCTTCCATCATAACCGATAGCCAAGTTGAAAAGTCTTTCATCATAGTCCTTTGTAGCCTCTTCAGCTTCCATAATAGCTTCTCTAACGCTATCCGGCAAGAGTTCAGTTCTTCCTACAACCTTAACTTTAACCTTATTCCTATGAATCTTTTCATGACTTACAATTCTCTTGAAATTCTTGACAAAGAGATTCATCAATCCTTCCACTTCATGTTCAGGCCTATTGAAGTTTTCAGTGGAAAAAGCATAAGCGGTAACTATTTCGATTCCTAAATCAATACTCCAATCAAGAACCTTTTCCAAGGTATCTACACCAATTTCGTGTCCCTTGATAACTTCCATATTTCCTTGAATCTTTGAGTATCTTCTATTACCATCCATGATAATAGCTACATGCTTTGGCATCCTTTCAGGATCCAATTCCTTTAAAAGACGCTTTTCATAGATACTGTATAAAAATTTTGGTGGCAAAACAATCCCCCATGATATTTTTTTATTTTTTTATTTTTTATTTTGGAAAAATTTCCTTAATTTTATTTAACTATTACTTAATGAAGTAATTCTAATATTAATATATTTAAAAAAAATAATTTAAATAGTTTTATATAAATTTTCAGAAAAACAGTTCTTAAATTTATAAAAATAATTAAAAAAAAGTAAAATGAATAGATTCATGAAAATAAAAAAATAGAATTATTCTCTTAATTTAGATAGATTATAAGCTAATCTTAAGCTTCTCACATAACCTTCTACAGTTTGGTCACGGCTTGTATCAATGAAAATCTCATCTATTCCAAGAGTTACAGCACCATAGCTCGGCCATTTGTCAAGAAGCACAAGTGTCCTGAACATGATGTTTCCAAAGATGCCATCATTTGCAAGAAGGATGTTATAACCATCTTCAATAGCTTGTTCCAAGAGAATATAATAGTTTTTAATGGAATAATTCTTTGATAGTTCATCACTATCATTATCAAAATTATCCAATTCTTTAAAAGTCTCAATTAATTTATTTGTCAATTCTTCAGAGGATATTAAACTTTCATCAATTCTTTCGCTTCTTCCCAAATCATCCTTTCTTCCTTCAGCTAAAATAGCTATTTTAGGCTTTTTTCCAAGGTATTGGATGAAATTAGCTGCTTGAATAGCCAAAGTGACTTTTTCTTCAATGTTCTTTCCTTCATCAATGCCTACTGGAGCAAGCAGGAATTCATAATCCTTTGAAAAACTTTCATCGTCTTCTGTATTAATATAAGTGGTTCTGTTGATTGTTTTATCTGATTTGAACTCTTTAATGGCTTTTATGACTTTAGATGCCTTTAGGGATCCTCTGATAACTGCATCAATTTCCGGATTCTTAAATGCTTCTATAAGTTCATCTTCAGTTTTAACTAAAGTAATCTCCAAATCATCAATCTCATTGAGTTCGTTAGAAGCCTTAATGATATTCTCATTTTCTCCTAAACCAGCCACTATTCTAATCATAGTAATTGTTTTATTCATTATTTAATTTATAGTTTTATAAAATTAGAAAAAATGATTAGGAATTTTTTAAAAATAGTTAAAATAAGTTTAAAAAAAAGAACTAGTTAAGAGTAATTACTCCAAACTAGTGAAAATATTTTGGTCCAGGTTTTTCGTTGCCGAAGGCAACGTAAAAGCTGGTTAGAATTGTTTACCTAATTCGTAAGCTTCTTTTAATTTGTCTTCTTGTTCTTCTGCAACGATTCCTGCAGGACCAGCGCTACCAGCATCTACATGACCGATAACTTCATATCCCATAAATGTGAATGGGGAGAATTTGGTCAATTCGATGTATGCTTCGTAGGTTCCTTCAGGTTGGTTTTCAGTGAAGATAAGGGCTGCTTTACCGCTTAAGCTTTTATTTGGGTTTTGACCGATTGCATAGAAACGGTCAATGATTGTTTTTGCTTGTGCAGTCATTTGACCATAGTAGATAGGAGTTGCAAAGATTACACCATCTGCTGCAACCAATTCATTGATGATCTTGTTACCATCGTCTTCACGTACACAGTCAGGGTTTTCAGCACAGAACATACATGCTTTACAGCCTGCAATGTTTTCTTCTTCGAGGTAGTATTTAACTACTTCGTGACCGTTTTCTTCTGCCCCTTTAATCATTTCATCCATTAATACGTCACAGTTTCCACCGATACGTGGACTTCCTTGTAATGCAATAATTTTCATTTTTCAAACCTCCAAAATATTTAAATCAGTATTTAATAATTTAAATGATTATTAATTACATTTAATCTCCTATTTTAAATTAATAAAATCTTATTAATTTACATTTAATAGTTTATTTTACGATTATATATAGTTTTTTTAGTTAAATAGGTTAATCTAATCTAATTTTACCTATTTTTCCCAAGCAACTTTCAATGCAGTTTCAATAGCTTCTGATGTCTTTACCAAGTCATCTTCAGTATGTGCACCGGAAATGAAATTACATTCAAATTGGCTTGGTGGAATGAATACACCATTCTTCAACAATTCTCTGAAGTATACCAAGAACCTTTTGGTGTCTGACTTTTGAGCTATTTCATAATTGAGAACTGGCTCTGGATTGAAGTAGATTTGGAACATTGATGCAAGCCCTACAACCTGCAAGTCCAATTTCAAGTCTTCAACGATGTCTTTCATATTGTCTCTCAAGAAGTCTCCTTTTCTTGCCAATTCACCATAGAATACATAATCCAATTTCTTTAATGTGGAAAGACCTGCTTGAACTGAAATTGGGTTTCCGCTAAAGGTTCCTGCCTGATAAACTTTACCGTTAGGCGCAATGAGTTCCATGATTTCCTTTTTACCTGCATAAGCACCAATTGGGAATCCTCCACCTAATATCTTAGCGAAAGTGACCAAATCAGGTTTGACTCCATAATACTCTTGAGCTCCACCACGGGAAACTCTGAAACCGGTAATCACTTCGTCAAATATCAATACAATATCATTTTCTTCAGTGATTTCCCTAAGGAATTTCAAGAATTTTACATTAGGTTCCACACATCCTATGTTTCCCATAACCGGCTCTACGATAATACAGGCGATGTTTTCTCCTTCCTCATCAATCAATTTGGTCAATGCATCAACATCATTGAATGGTACGGAAAGGGTGTTTTGGGTTGTTTCCACTGGAATTCCTGCGGAATCCGGAAGACATGCTGCACCGGAACCTGATTTTACAAGCACATAGTCATGAGCCCCATGATAAGATCCTTCAAACTTGACAATCTTATCCCTACCGGTAAACCCTCTTGCAAGTCTGATTGCAGCCATTGTAGCTTCAGTACCGGAGTTTACAAAACGAACCATCTCAGCACATGGAACCCTGTCAATTATTTCCTGAGCCAATTTAACCTCATTTTCAGTAGGAGCACCATAAGCGGTTCCCTTTTGCATCTGTGCAAAAACGTCATTCATGACATCGTCATCACTATGACCAAGCAAGATAGGACCATAAGCCAAACAGTGGTCAACATAATCATTGCCGTCAATGTCTTTGATGTGAGAACCTTTTGCTTCCTTTACAAAGAATGGATAAGGTTCAAAAGCACGTACTGGAGAGTTTACTCCTCCAGGAGTGATGGTTTTACTTATTTTAAATAATTCTTCGCTATTCATGATAATAATTCCTATAAGTTTAATTTAAATGAATAATTTTAATCATAAATCAATTATTATATAATATAGTTTATTTATCTTAATTAATAGGTATTTCTATTTTATAAAAAGTTTAATATGATAATTAAGCAGTTATTTCTATTTTATAAAAAGTTTAATAAGATAAACTATAAAAATCAATTCAAGAAATAAACAATCAACTAATTTTAAAGGATGATAGAATGGATTTATTGGATGTAATGCTTAAAAGAAGAAGTGTAAGAAAATATACTGATGAAGAGATCCCAAAAGAAAAGCTAAACAGGATATTGCAGGCAGGACTCCTTGCCCCAACAAGCAGAAACCTAAGGCCATGCAATTTTTTAGTTATTGAAAACAAGGAAACATTAAAGGAAATAAGCAAATCAAAAGCATTTGGAGCTTCATTTGTAAAGGATGCTAATAAGGCAATAGCTGTAATTGCAAACGGCGAGATTTCAGATACCTGGATAGAAGATTCCTCAATAGCTTTAGCATTCATGCATTTGATGGCAGCAGAACAGGATATTGGAAGCTGCTGGATCCAAATACATTTGAGAAAATCCAAATTAGGAAAATCAACAGAAGACCTTGTACGTGACATTTTAGGAATTGACGATTACTTTAGAATAGTTGGAATATTGGCTTTGGGAATAGAAGATGGGCATACGGAAGCTTACAGCCTTGATGATATCGATAAGGAAAAAGTCCATTATCTTCGTTAAATTGTTAAAAAAAGAGCAATAGTTATATTTTTTTATTTTTTAAAAAAATGATTTATGAATCTAATCCTAATGGATTAAGATTCAAATCATTCCCAATATCTACATTGCAGGATAAAATCCTGCAATCCCTAAGATAGATATTGTAAATCCATAAAAAAGGTTTGGATCAAAAAGTTTAATGAATAAACTTTTTAAACTCTACTAATGAGTATAAATGAAATAATATTTAAACTTTTTTAATATGTTTATAAATTGCAGGATGTGAACTTTACAAGCCAAAGGAAACTCAAGAACAACTTAGGGAGTTGTTTAAAAACAAAATCTTGCAATAAAGTTTTTTCCTACAATTTAAAGGGCATTATGACCTCATAACAATTTGTATAAAATCATTATGATTATAAAGGCCATGCACCACAAATAAATGAGATACACAACCAGTGCCAACCAAATCTTTGATCGGACAGACATAATGACCCTCCTTTTTTAGGATTTGCCAGATAGAATTTTCTTCAAGAATATCCTGAACCAAATTCATGGCAATAAAGCAAAAATGCATAATATCACCTCCTGGACTTAAAGAGTTTACATTTAGGTATAAAAATATATAATTACTTTTATTTATAGTTTATTTTTAATATAAATCCTTAAAAATTCTTATTTAACCATAATATTGATTTAAAATCATTATAATATTATAACAATCTTGTTATAATATTGATTTAAATTTGTTAAAAAAAAGTAAAAATAGTTAAAAAAAAAATTAAAAAAAATGATTTAAGAGCAATTGCCCTTAAGAATCTAAAAAAAGTTATTGTTCAATGATCTGTTCATCAATAGCCATACCAAAATGTCTTGCGCTATCGTCAATAAATCCTTTGACTTTCATTCCAGGCTCTAGAACTGAAACGGAAATAGGTTCATTATTCACATCGACTAATCTTATGGTTTCTGCATTTTGAACCAATGCCCTTATTTTCATATCCTCATATTCCGCTTCAATCAAAAGAAGAGGCCTTTTTTCTATCTTGGATCTGCCTACAATAGACTTTTTGGTCTTTCCATCCTTATCAACAATCAATACCTCATCACCTGTTTCAAGTTCACTTAGGTATCTTGTCTTGTTGCCAGGAACCATAACATAAGCTTGTACAGGCCCTGCATTAACTCTAAATGGTCTTGATGCCACATATTCGCTTTCTAAGCTTTCGCTGTGAATGAAAAACATTGCTTTAGAGTAAGAGCCAATTAACATTCCTTCTCCAGGCTTCATCATGGTTGTTGTGTCAATGCATACTCTGTCTCCAGAGCCTACTGGCTCAACATTGGTGATTGTCAAGTCCTTTAAGGAATAGCTTTCTGTAGAAAGCTCATCAATCAAGTTGGCAATGTCTTTAATCTGTGCAAATTCCTGTGGCTCGAATATGACACCATCAGTGCCCACTTCCAAGGTTTCCATAGCCACTTTTGCATCATCAGCAGTCTTTACAGCAGCAATGATGTTAACATTTTCCTTTTGCAAATCTGCAATGATGTTTTCAAGGGGAATGATTGTCCAGTCAGTCGCTACAAGGATTATATAGTCAACAACTCTGCCTAATGTCACTGCCAATTGCTCATGCAACTTGTCGGTAATGACTATATAGGCACAGACAGTTTTTCCACTGTTTTTAGCTTCATTTGCTTTAGCCAAATCTGCTGATTCATTCAAGTTGTCCTTAAGCTCAAGAGTGCCGTCTCCTTCACCGTCAATTCCAACCAAATAAATGTCAGCATCCTCTTCATTTGAAATTATCTTGAAGTTTCCAACCTTTCTGATGTTTTCACTGTCTTCTGTATCAAGAACGTAATCTATTCCTGATTCAAGTGCTGTTGTGATGAATTCTTTCTTATCGTCCCAATCTGCTTTTGGGGACATAATCCAAGCGAATTTATTTGACAATTTTAATCTCCTTAAATTTTTCTTGCATTAATTCTTGCATTATTTTTCTGTATTGATTGTTAATAGATAAAAAAACCATCTTTCATAATTATGATTAATTATTCGAGGAATTTCAATGCTTCTTCAACATCCAAATCATTGTGAACTACTTCAGCAATAGCTCTTGTGATTTTTCCAGGGTTTTCAGCTTGGAAAAGGTTTCTTCCAAATGCTACACCTGCTCCTCCAACTTCAAGGGAATCCTTTACCATCTCTAAAAGTTCCCTGTCTGTTTCAACTTTAGGTCCTCCTGCAATGACTACAGGCACTAATGCTCCATCCACTACTTCCTTGAATGTGTCTGGATCACCGGTATAATTAGTTTTTACAATGTCTACACCAAGTTCAGAACCTACACGTGCTGCATGCTTTACCATTTCAACATCATGCTCGTTTTCCACTTTTTGACCTCTTGGGTACATCATTGCTAAAAGTGGAATTCCCCAGTAACTGCAGGTTTCAGAGATTTCACCAAGTTCCATAAGCATTTCAGGTTCGGTTTCAGAACCTATGTTCACATGCACGGACACTGCATCTGCACCTAATTGGATAGCCTTTTCAACACTGGTTACAGTTACCTTGTTGTTTGGGTCTGGGCTTAATGAGGTACTTGCAGACAAGTGTACAATAAGACCTATGTCCTTACCGTATCCTCTGTGTCCAAGTCCTACAATACCTTTGTGCATTAATATTGCGTTTGCTCCGCCTTGGGAGATGCTTTCAACGGTTTCATCCATGTTAATTATTCCTTTGATTGGACCGCTTGATACACCATGGTCCATAGGAGCAATTACGGTTCTTCCGGTTTTTCTATTGAAAATCCTTTCTAAACGAATTTTTTTTCCTATTTCAGTCATAAGATTAGTCTCCATAACTTTAAATAATAATTAAATAAATTTTAGGATAATGATTTATCTTTTGCTTTTTAAATTTATTAAAAAAAAATAAAGATGTGATAATCTTTTACTTTAAAAATAATTTAAAATATAAAGCTATGATAATCTTTCCATTTAATATATAATAAATTATAGTTTATATATTTTTGTTTAACAAAACTTCCTTATTGAAAAAATATGAAAATTTTCCAATAATAATGTACATATTTATACACTATTGTATTTTTTATTACATATATCTTAATATCTAAGTTCTATTATATAAATCTTTTTTTAAAATGATTCATGAACATTGTTTAATGCTGATTGATTAAAATTAATATAGTTTTAAAAGCAAATATTAAAATATGAATTTTTCTGAAATTGATTTAAAACAAACACACATTCGTTTAAGAACAGATTTGCCAAATCATAATCTGAATGAATATATCATTTACATCAGAAATGAATTGGAAAACTATCTCTTAAAGGATCAGGACTTCCTATTGGCACTTGAGCCTATAAAAAGAGATGGGAATTTGCCTTTGATTGTAAAAACAATGGTTGAATCCTCTAATATTGCTGATGTTGGACCTATGGCTTGTGTTGCAGGAACAATTTCTGAAATGTCTCTCGATTATTTGATTGCAAATGATTCAAGATATTCAATCATTGAAAATGGGGGAGACATTGCAATGATAAATGATGAAGAGGTCTTATGCGGCATCTATTCAAACAATGAAGTTTTAGGAAATGACATTGCATTTAAGATCAAGTCTCGAAAAAGGCCATTGGGAATCTGCACTTCCTCAGGAAAAATAGGACATTCCATAAGCTTTGGAACATCTGACAGCGTTACTGTGATTTCCAAATCAGCGTCAATTGCAGATGGGCTTGCAACTAGAATAGCTAATGAAATCAATGGAGAAAGCAGTGAAGACAAGGTGTCAAACGGTTTGGAATGTGGCGAAGATTACAAAGAGTTTTTTGAAGGGGCTTTAATCATTTCAGACAATCATGTCGGAACAATCGGCAAACTGCCGAAGATAGTTGAGACAAAAGAGTTTGATGTGAAAATCTAATAAATAATACAAGAATCAATAACAAAGAATAAGAATAATAGCAAATAAGAAGAATTAATAAAGAAAAATAAGAATCAAAGACGAATAACAATAATAAGAATAATAATGATAATTGAGAAGATAAGAAGAATAATTTTGTACAAAAATTTATCAAAAAAATCTCCAAAAACAGATGAAAAACAATACAATCCAAATATATAAATATCATAATGCTATAGTTATTATTTAAAACATTAATTTAAAAACAAATAAATGAGTGATATTTTGAAATCATTTGAATTTTTATCCAAAAAAAGAGAAGAAAAACCAAGGACCTGTGGATTGACAATGGTCTTGGATAAAGGATTAGGACTTGAAACTGCAAGCAGCCTAATGGACATTTCCGGCGAATATGTGGATTACCTGAAATTTGGATGGGGAACATCCATTGTACATGAACAAGATATAATCAGAGCAAAGGTAGAGATGTATAAGTCCCACCAGATAACCCCATATACTGGAGGAACATTATTTGAGCTTGCATATAAGAATGGGAGGCTCAATGAATTTTTCAATGAGGCGCATGAATTAGGCTTCCCTGCTATTGAGATATCAGACGGATCCACCATCATATCCCATGAAGACAAATTGGAATGCATTGAGCTTGCTTGCGATGACGGGTTTGAAGTCTTGTCTGAAGTGGGAAAAAAGGACCCTATTTTAGATAAGGAAATGTCACTCGATGATAGAATCAAAGCTATGAACGATGAACTAAATGCCGGTTCATCCCTGATAATTGTAGAGGCCCGTGAAGGGGGAAAGAACATTGGAATATTTGACAAATCAGGCAAGGCAAAGGAAGATGAGATAGATACTATTTTAAATAATGTTGATAATGAAAAAATTCTCTGGGAAGCTCCAAACAAGGACCAACAGGTATTTTTCATATTAAAACTTGGAAATGAAGTTAATTTGGGAAATATATCAAGCGACGATATAACTTCTCTTGAAACTTTAAGAAGAGGATTGAGAGGAGACACATTAGGGAAAATTTAAGGATGTGTTCAATTGACCAATAAAAGGAGCATTGCTGAAATAAACCAAAAGATTGAAGATGGCGAAGCTAAAATTTTCACTGCTGAAGAATTCAAAAAGCTCATTAAGGATGATGATGCACCGAGCTTTGATGAAGTTGATATTGTTACTTGCGGTACCTGTGGTGTAATGAGCGGAACCGCAGCTATTTTAAACTTTATAGTCTCTGAACCTGGAGAATTCATAAGGGCCAGCGAAGTTTACTTAAATGGAGTTCCGGCTTATGCAGGACCATGCCCAAATGAATGGCTCGGTTCAGTTGACGTGATACTTCATGGAACAGCCCATTCAATCTATGATGAAAGCTACGGCGGAGGATTCTTACTTAAGGACATTCTTGAAGGGAATGAAATTGATGTGAGAGTGGAAAGCGCTGATGGAAAAACAATAGAAAATAAGATAACCATGAAAGACATTACCAGAGCACAGATAATAGGCTCACGTATGTCATTTAAGAATTATACTGCATTCACAAATCCTAATGAGGAATCAGTCTCATCAATATTTGGAGCGATACCTCTTGAAGGAAACTTAAGGGGACTGACATTTTCAGGCTGTGGAGCATTGAATCCGCTTCAAAACGACTGTGCTCAAAATATTATTAAGGAAGGAACTAAAGTCCTTTTGAATGGAACCCAAGGTTACATATTAGGCAATGGAACAAGGTCAAGCCCTGAAAAGCCAAACTTGATGTTATCGGCAGATATTACTAAAATGGATCCATACTATATGGGAGGATTTAAGACAGGACAAGGCGGAGAGGTTTATGATACTGTGGCAATACCAATCCCTGTATTGACTGAAGAGATTTATAATAACTTACTTATAATGGATGAAGATGTTAAGATTCCAGTGGCAGACATAAGAGGACGCCATTTGCCTTTGGATGAAACAGATTATGGCAAATTATGGGCAGAAAATGATTTGAGACCAAAATATGATAGCGACAAATGTTTAAAATGTGATTCATGCATTGTAGAGGAAATATGCCCTACAAATGCATTTGCAAGTGAAAGAATTGACTTCACATATTGTTTTGGTTGTGGAATGTGTGCAAATTACTGTCCTAACAATGCATTTGACATGAATACCGGTGATGTTGATTTGAAAATCAATGGAAATGAAGTTAACATTCCAATCATTTGCAGACAATCAGATAGATTAAGAGCAAACAAATTATCAATGAAATTAAAAGAAATGATAGAAAATAAAGAGTTTAAATTAGATTAAGAGCAATGACTATCAAAAATAAAGAAAATAATAGAAAAATAAAGAGTTTAAATTAGATTAAAAGAGATAAACTATCAAAAATAAAGAAGATGATAGAAAATAATAGTTATTTATAGTAGGTGTAAATTTGTCCAATCATCAAAAGATTACTGATTCACCCATAGACTTTGCAGAACAAGTCATTGATGATGTAAAAAATTCAAAGGAAGATGGGGTTTTGAAATGTGTGCAATGTGGAATGTGCACTTCAACCTGTCCTGCAGCACGCCATAGCGAATATAATCCTCGAGACATTATGGAAAGAGTCTTGGAAGGAGACTTGACAATCCTGGAAGAGGATTGGATATGGAACTGTTTCTACTGCTATACATGCCATAGCGTATGCCCTGTTGGAAACAGCGTATGTGAAGTGAATCAAATATTAAAGCAATTTGCAATAAAGAATGAAATGGCTTATGACAAGCTTTACGAATATATGGGATTTGCAGATTCCTATTTTACAGCAGCAATTGGAGCAATTCCAGAAATATTCTTTGATGACATAGACCGTGACGTTCCAGGATGGTGGGATTTCAGACAGCACTTGGATGAAATCAGAAATGAATTGGAGCTTGATCCTCCATTGATTCCTCCAAAAGAGGTTATTGATGAAGTAAGCAAGATCTTGACAATAACCGGTTTTAAGGATAAGATTGAAAAGATAAGGGAAAGCCAAGAGGAAGAAATATCACTCATTCATGAAAAGAACATTCAAGTATCAAGAATCATGCAGGAGGAAGAAGAATGAAATCCATTCCCGATAAAAACATTCTGCTCTTTAGAAGCTGTCTTGTTAGCGTTGAATATCCTGGTGTTGAAGCTTCAACAAAGTTTGTATTTGATAAATTAGGCATTGGCTATAAGATATCCGAAAAGCAAACCTGCTGCACTGGTCTCGGATATTATTCAGATGTCTTTGACCAAATCGACACAACAGCAATTGGAGCACGGAATTTCAAGATAGCCAAGGAACTTGATTGCCCAAACCTTGTGATGATGTGTGCAACATGCTATGCAATAAATAAGAAATCAGTTAAATTGCTCAATAAAAAGGATGATTTGAGAGAACATATAAACAGATTATTTGATGAAAACGGCTTATCACACTTAAAATATGAAAAGGATGACTTGAAGCCAACAGAAAACATTTTCCATGTTATAGACATTTTATATGGCAAGAAAGATGAGATGAAAAACCATATCAAATATGATTTAAGTGATTACACAATAGCAACCCATCATGGATGCCATTACTGCAAGGTCCACTATGAGGATACAATCGGCGGCGTAAGGGATCCGAACATCATGGATGAAATAATAGAAGAGTGCGGATGCAAAACAATTGGATGGTATGACCACAAGCGTGCAACCTGCGGTACAGGATTTAGACAAAGATATTCCAATCCAGAATTGTCATTTACAGCCACTGCAGATAAGATGAATGCAATTGAAGATGAGGATGTGGACATTCTAGTCCATTTATGTCCAAATTGCCATATTCAATTTGACAGATATCAGGACTTGATATCCAAGCGTGAAGGCAGAAAGTTCAAGGCGATTCATTTGAATATAGCCCAGTTCATTGCACTTGCAATGGGAGGGGATTTCGATAAGGTAATAGGAGCAAAAGCCCATACAGTTCCAATTGATTCAATTATTACAGAGTTGAAGGAGGTTTCTAAATGAGGGAAGAATTGAAAGTTGGCGTATTCTTATGTGAATGCGGAGGAAATATAGCGGATATTGTAGATTTGGATAAGGTTCGAAGCGAGCTTGATGTTGAATTCATTGGCCAGTTTGAGAACTTATGTTCTCTCAATGGACGAAAACTGATTAGAGATGCAATATTTGAGCATGACCTTGACCGTGTTGTGATTGCAGCATGCTCCCCAATAAGCCATGAAAAAACATTTCAGGATTATGTGAAACCTCTAAACCCTTACTTAATGGACATGGCAAACATCCGTGAACAGTGCTCTTGGGTACACTCAGATAAGGAGAAAGCAACCCAAAAGGCCCTCACTCTCATCAATGCATCAATCGAAAAGCTGAAGCAATCAGAAGCTGTTGACCCTATTTACTGCCAAACCCCAAATGAAGTTGCAATAATCGGTGGGGGAATAGCTGGAATGAATGCAGCATTATCCCTTGCAAAGCAAGGAATCAAGGTAACAATAATAGAGCAGTCCCCTTCAATCGGAGGCCATATGGCAAAGATCGGTAAGGTCTTCTCACCAGTCAAGATTGCAGAAGAATGTGGGATGTGCCTTTTAAACCCAATATTGAATGAGATTGTATGGCATGACAATATTGAAATAATGACCAATGCAAGAGTGATTGAAGCTGAAAGAAGAGCGGGAACCTATAATTTAATCATTGAACAATGTCCAAGATATGTTGACACTGAAAAATGCATTGCATGCGGCAAATGCAGTGAAGCCTGTGAAGTTGAAGTTCCAAATGACTGGAACGATAACCTCTCCATGAGAAAGGCAATTTACAGGCCATTCGGACAATCCTACCCAGAAGCCTATGTAATTGATATGGACAACTGTGAAAAATGTGGAAAATGTGTCAAGGCATGCAATATGAAGGCAATAAAGCTTAGGGGAAAAAGTGAAAGAAGCCTTCTCCAAGTGGGTTCAATCATCGTTGCAACAGGCCATAAGCTCTTTGACATGTCAAAAAGACCGGAATATGGGTACGACCGTTATGATGATGTTATAACCCAGTCCGAATTGGGACGTATCACTGGAGTGAACGGGCCTACAAAGGGCAAGCTACTAAAAGCCAATGGAGAAGTTCCTAAACGTGTAGTGATGATCCAATGTGTTGGTTCAAGGGATGAAAAGCCTGATGGACACAAATACTGCTCAAAGATTTGCTGTACAGTAGCCCTTAAGAATGCAAACATCATCAAGCATAAATACCCCGACACTGATGTATTGATATGTTATACTGATGTCAGAACCCCTGGAATGTTTGAAAAGTACTACAAGCACACTCAGGAAAATCAAGTTCGCTTCCTGAGAGGTCGACCTGGAGAGGTAGTCAAGAAAGGAGATAACTTCATAGTAAGAACAGAGGATACCTTGAAAGGAGAATTCATTGAAATTGAAGCGGACATGGTTGTTCTTTCAACAGCAATGGAGCCATCCGACGGCACTCGTGAAATCGCTGAAATCTTAAATATAGGAACAACAGAAGACGGTTTCATCAAGGAATCACATCCAAAAATCAAGCCTGTGGCTACTGATGTTCAGGGAATATTCGTATGTGGAACAGCACACGATCCAAAAGACATCACCGATTCAATCATGCAGGCAACAGCAGCAGCTGCAAAAGTTGCTGAATACAACTATGGAAAGGTTGAAATCGAGCCATTCATTGCAGAAATAGATAACGAAAGCTGCATACTTTGTGGAGAATGCATCTCAAGATGCAAATACAAATCAATGACCATACAGCAGGATGAAATCTATATAGATCCAATGAGCTGTACAGGATGTGGTAAATGTCTTACCGGATGTAATCAAAGGGCAATTACAGTAAACGGTAACATTGATGAGAAAATCACATCCACAATCAAAGGAGTATTGTCTAAAAAGCAAGAAGGCCAACGCATGATTTTAGTATTCTTGGATAACATTGGATACACTGCTGCAGACAATATTGGAGTAAATAAACTATCTTATCCTGAGTCAATACACATCATTAAGGTTATTTCAGTAAATAGAGTTCGTCCAAGACATATCAGATATGCACTGGACCATGGTGCTGATGGAGTCTTCATTGGTGAATTCCCTGGAGACCTGATGTATGATGAGGTTGAGCGAAAAATCCAAAGAGTGAAAGATAGAATCCTTGAAATGGATGAAGATCCTGAAAGATTGATGTTTTCAAAAGTGTATATCCCATACTTTTCAGGACTTGCTCGCAAATTCATAGATTTTGATAAAAAAATTGCACAGCTGGATGAAGGGAAATAAGAATCTTTTGATTATAAAAGATTAAATAATCCCAATATTATTTTTTTTATTTGAAACTGTGCTTTTAATTATTTTTTTAAAGAAAAAGGAGTGCAAAAATCTCTTTTTTCTTATTTATCTTATTTTTATAATTATTAATATTTCAAATTATCTAATTTGTCTAATAATTTAATTTTTCTGCAATAATTAATTTTTCAAATTATTAAATTTGTCTAATTACTTAATTTTTCTGCAATAATTATTTTTTCTAATTTTCATTAAATAATGCCATAAATCTATCTCTAATTGTAACTGGGTCCAAATCGATTATTGGAGCTTTAGAATTGCCGGCTTCAGTTTCATAGACTACAAAACTAGCATCATCACTTTTAATTAATTCCTTTAAATTGATGTCTTCAAAGTGATAACTGTTTTTAAATCCAACTCCTTTAGCAATATCAACCAAATCGACCTTTTGAGCATAAGTGTCCTGATTTCCAGTAGAACCATATGCTCCATTGTCTATTACAATCCAAGTAAAGTTAGAAGGATTATTTGCAAATACTGTAACAAGAGAACCCATATTCATCAAGAGTGAACCGTCTCCATCAATTACAACTATATCCCTTTCAGGTTGTGCCAGCGCCAAACCAAGGCCGATTGATGATGCAAGACCCATTGATCCAATCATATAAAAGTTTTCTTCCCTATCATCAATATCATACAATTCCCTTGATGGAAATCCTATATTACAGATGATAAGCTCATCATCAATGCATTTCATTATATCTTCAATAGCTTCTCTTCTTGCCATATTATCACCAATATTTAATCTCCAATAAAACGCTCACAGGCTTTCCTTCTTGAAGAGACAAATCCCATGCCTCTTTTATATTTTCATAGGCTTCCTCAGGTTTTTCCGGCTTGAAATATTTAAAGTCCATTGCCTCTAAAATCCTTGGAGTGGACTCTCCCATAGGAACCTGTCCGCAAATGCCTTCCCCTTCAGTTCCCCTATGGCTCATTATCATAAGCAAAGGCATTTCATACAATTGAGTAAGTGATTTCAAAGCATTTATTGAGTTTCCAAGTCCTGAATTCTGCATCAATATTGCCACTTTCTTTCCTCCAAGATAAGCCCCAGCACACAATCCTATTCCCTCTTCCTCTCGTGTGACCGGAACATGTATGATTTCATCATCTTCATCAATCATACCCAATATCTTTGATAGATTTACACATGGAACGCTTACGATAAAATCGATTCCAACACATTTAAGCCCATCATAAACGGCTTTGCTACTGTCCATAATATCACATCATTATTTTAATATTTTTAATAAATTATATTCGATAACAAATATCTTTAAATTTCATTAGATATTCATAAAATATTTTCGTTACAAATAATTTTAATTTTTATTATATTTTCCTAATTTATTTTCGATTACACTTATGTTTAACTTTTATTATATAAATCTTTTTAAATTTAAAAAAAAACACGACTTATATTCATTTGAAAAATGGAAATCTGGCCATTTCAGTTATTTTTAAATAATTGTATCAATAAAAATGAAAGTGATGACAAAGAAAATCAAATCCGAATTTTATGATTACAACCGTTTAGGAGACCTCCTATTTATTTTTCATAAGAATCATAAAATCTATTTAAACAATGCTTTAGCAGAATATGATTTAAATTTAATTCAGGTATTATGTATGCTTAGAATATGCAATGAAGAAGAGCTGAATCACAGCTATTTAAATCAAAAGGACTTGTCCGATAGTTTATACATAACAAAAGGAGCTATCACTAAAGCAATTAAAAAACTGGAGTCCAATGGGATCATTATCAGAGAACAATCCCAAGAAGATAAAAGAAACAATATATTAAAATTGTCAAAAAAGGGGAGAGACTTAATTCCAATCATTGAAGAGATGAATAAAAATTGGGAAGAGCAAATGGGATTAGACAAACTGGATTCCGAATTCTTTATAAAGTTGATTGAATTATCCCATAAATCAGCTAAATTAAATGGATATGAATAGAAAGAGATGAATTAAAAAAACTTTTCACTTTAAAGCTTACCCTAAAAAAATAAACAAAATAGCTTACCCAAAATCATATCCCAAAAAAATAAACAAAATAGCTAACTTTAAATGTTACCCTTATTAGCCATATCTTTATAAATCAAATCAATTTCCTCATTTTTTCCTAATTTTCTAAGCAACTCCATTTTTTTAAGAAAATTTTCTTCACTTGGTATCATGTTAATCAGTTCATCACAGGCCATAAATGCCTCCTCATAGCTTCCAATCTCTTCCAAGATTTCTATTTTTTTCTCAATGCACCTTTCCGGATTGTATTTTAATAAATGTCTGAATTCACTGTCAATGCCTTTTAAATCATAATGCAAATTGCTTTTACAAAATTCTATGACTTCATCCAGACAACCTAAAGCCTCATTATATGCATTTAAATGGTAAAAACAGTTAGCCATATTCTTAAGAATAAAAAAATCATCAGGATTAAGATCTTTAGCATTATTGTAATAGCAAATCGCCTCTTCATATTTTCCAAGCTTTTCCAGATCCCGACCCTTTTCCTTATAATTTACAGATTTCTCAGACTTTTTCTGAATATATTCTTCTTTTTCCACTAATTTTACCCTGCATTTAGGACATGCCTTCCGAACGAAATATTCATGTTCACAAATCGGGCATATTTTAGGTTCCGGTCTTTTTGTGCCACAATGAGGACAGAACTTATATGAGTTTAAATATCTCCTATTGCAATTTGGACATTTCATGTTTTTCCCTCCCTTTCAAGCAAATAGTATATATTCTTCACTGTATTATGCGGAGATAAAAAAATTTCAATCATTTGACAAAACATATGAAAAATTTTAAATAATCATATTGATAAAATAGTATACAAGTAAACTATATTTTTATTTTATTTTATTGAATTATCATATAAAAATGTTTCTAAAAAAATATAGTTTAAAAATATAGTTTATAACATTTGGTGATTAAAATGGATATTAAAAAACTTGTAGTAGCTGGCGGAGGAGTATTAGGCAGTCAAATCGCTTATCAATCTGCATACTGCGGATTTGATGTGACAGTTTGGCTAAGAAGCGAAGGTTCAATTGAAAGGGCAAAGCCTAAATTTGAAAGATTGCTTAACATCTACCTCAATACCCTTGAAGCTATGAAAACCGATAAAGCTGCATACTGCAGAGGATTAAGCAAGAAAACAGATTTGACAGATGAAGAAATCGATGCATTGAAAGAGCAAGCCCAAAAGGCATTTGACAGCTTGACCTTAACAACAAGCTATGAAGAGGCAGCAGAAGATGCAGACCTTATAATTGAGGCAATTGCAGAAGACCCTGAACAGAAAATTGCATTCTATGAAGAATTGAAAAAATATCTTCCTGAAAAGACCGTTGTTGTGACCAATTCATCCACATTGCTTCCAAGCCAATTCGCAGAACATACAGGAAGGCCGGAAAAGTATCTTGCATTCCACTTTGCAAACAATATCTGGGCTCAAAACACTGCTGAAGTAATGCCACACCCTGGAACAGATCCACAATACTTCGATGCAATCGTTCAATTTGCAGAAGACATAAACATGGTTCCAATTAAATTGCTTAAGGAACAGCCAGGATATGTGCTAAATTCCTTGCTTGTACCATTCCTTTCTGCAGGACAGGCTTTATGGGCAAATGAAGTGGCAGACCCTGAAACAATCGACTTGACATGGAGGCTTGCTACTGGTGCACCTAATGGACCATTCCAAATCTTGGATGTTGTAGGGCTTGTAACTGCATACAATATTGTAATTATGGATCCAAGAGCTGCAGACCCTGAAACAACTCAAGGAAAAATAGCTGCAAAACTTAAGGCAAAAATAGATGCTGGTGAAACCGGTATAAATGCAGGAAAAGGATTCTACAATTATAAATAAATAATCTAATTTTCTTTATTTTTTTCTTTTTTATTTAATTTTTTAAAATTGATTTTTTCTCTTTTTTCAAAATAATTCTTATTTTATCAATTAAAATATTCAAAACAAATAATTTTTCTAAAATCTATAATATTTGTTCAATTTAATTCATAATTTTTTTACAAAAAATGAAATCAAAAATTTTACCCTTTTATTAGATTGTTTTAATTTTTTCAATTAAAATGATAATATTAATTTTTTTTAAATTATTAATTTTACAAAATTATAACTAAAATAAAAAATATTAAAAAATATTCATATAAATCTAATTTAAACTAAACATTAACTAGGTAAAATAAAAAAATTCTAAACTAAAAAGAAAGATTTATAAACATTTTAAAACATAAATTATACCAACAATATATTGTACAATATATTCAAAAAGACTTTTTACAAAATACTATATTTTAGGAGACAAAAAATGATCGTAAGTGTAATTGGTGGAACTGGTCCACAAGGTTTAGGAATTGCTCTTAGATTAGCAATTGAAGGTGTAGAAGTTATTGTCGGTTCTCGTAAGGAAGAAAAGGCTTTAGATGTTGTTGCAGAAGCTAAGGAAAAATATGCTGACTACGACTTAAACATCAAAGGTTTAGCTAACGAAGATGCAGCAAAAGAAGGAGACATTTTAATCCTCACTGTACCTCTCGCAGCACAAAAACCAACTGTAGAAGGCATCAAGGAATTCTGTACTGATAAAATCGTATTAGATGCAACTGTACCTTTAGAAACTGCAATTGGTGGAAAACCATTCAGATTCATTGACTTAATGGAAGGCTCTGCTGCAGAAAGAACCGCATCTATCCTTGACGGAACCGGTGCAAAAGTTATCTGTGCATTCTGTAACATCAGTAACTCCCACTTATCCAACATTCCAGAAGACATTGACTGTGACTGTTTAATTGCTGGTGATGACAAGGAAGCAAAAGAAATTGCAGCAGAACTCATCAATAAGATTCCTGGTGTAAGAACCATCGATACTGGAATCTTGGAAAAATCCAGAATCATCGAAAAGATTACCCCATTGTTAATCGGATTAAACATCAAATACAAATCCCATTACGGTGGACTCAGAATCACTGGAATTCCAAAATTAGATGAATAAATTCAATAACAAATCCAAGATTTAATTATTCTATTTCTATAGAATAATTATTCTTCTTTTTTCTATTTTTCCTTTACAAAAATTTTATATATAAAAATCAACAACATACACTTAAAAAACAACTATTTTTAGGAAGTGATTTAATAAACTGGAAATTTAAAAAGTTTGATGAACTTACAGCAAATGAACTTTACGAAATCCTAAAATTGAGAGCAGAAGTATTTGTTGTTGAACAGAATTGCGCTTATCAAGACTTGGATGATAAAGACAAGTGTGCATATCATCTATTTTTAGAAGATGAAGACAATTCAACAGTTATAGCCCTTTTAAGAATCCTTCCAGAAAATATTGCATATGATGATATGGCTATTGGAAGAGTGATTGTTAAGAAGTCACACAGAGGGCAGGGCATCTCTAGAATAATGATGAAGAAGGCAATTGCATTCATAATAGAAAACTTAGGTAAAAAAAGAATAAGACTATCCGGACAAGCTTATTTAACTGAATTCTATGAGGATCTTGGTTTTGAAAAAGTCTCTGGTCTTTATTTGGAAGATGGAATAGACCATTATGAGTTTTTATATGAAATAGAATAAAATAATAAGTTTTTAATATACTTATAATAAATTTTTAAGAACAATAAAAGGAGATTAATTATGAGCTTTATAGTAGTTATGGCAGAACTTATACCAAAAGAAGGAGCAGAAGAGAAATTGATTCCTCTTGCAGAAGCATTGGTTGAAGCAACCCTTAAAGAGGAAGGAAACATTGGTTATAAATGCTTAAAATCAATTACAGATGGAACTTTCACTTTCGTTGAAGAGTGGGAAAGCGTAGAAGCATTAAGTGACCATCTGAATTCAACTCATTTCAAATTATTCTCAAAGGAATCTGCTGATTTAGCAGAGGATATGGAAATTAAAGTGCTTAGCGCTGAAGAAGTAAATTTATACGAATAAATAATTTTTTAGATAAGTTCATTACTTATCTAAATCTTTTTTTAAGACTTTTCCTAAAACATTTTCTAAAACTTTTTTAAAAAAATATATTTCCATATCTCAAAACTATTAAGAAAAATTTTATTAAACACTTTTTTTAAATTAATATTATGAATATTATAAAAAATCTGCCTTTAGCAATCACTGGTCTAATTTTAGCAATTCTATCATTAGGTAAGATTTTTACAGATTATAGCAATATATTTTTTATTATCGGATCAATCATCATATTTTTAGTTCTGTTAAAGCTTGTCTTTCACTTTGACATTTTCATAAATGAACTGAATACACTGATTACACTAAGTACATTCGGTACATTTTCAATGGCTCTAATGCTATTCAGCACATATCTTAAGCCATTGTTCATGCCATTGTCTCAAAGGATTGCTTTTGGAATATGGATTTTAGGAATAATACTCCATTTATCAATACTTCTAATCTTTACTAAAAAGTATGTTATTGATAAATTTGATATTGAAACCGTATTCGCTACCTGGTGGATTGTTTACATTGGAATTACAATGGCTTCAATTACAGCTCCAGCATATGACTTGCAACAATACGGGTTTATCTTCTTTGGAATAGGTTTCATACTTATGATACCAACACTCATTTTAGTCTCATACAGATACCTTAAGTTTACTGCAATAGAGGATAAAAATAAACCATTCATTTGCATTTACACTGCACTTTTCTCAATCCTTATTGTTGGATACGTGAATGCATTGAACATTAATGGAAACTTCTTAAGCTTAATCTATATAGCCGCATGCATTTTTTATGTTTTTGCAATTTATCAGGCCATCAGACTATTGGTTTTAGAAAAATTGCAATTCATGCCAAGCTTTTCAGCATTTACATTTCCATTTGTAATAAGTGCAATAGCTACTGGTGAAGCGTATAAATTCTTTGGATTTAGTATTTTAAACTATTTATTCTATATACAAGCAGCCATAGCATTGATTTTAGTAATATTCGTTTCATACAAATACTTGAAATTCCTAATGGAAAAATAAAGGATTCATTATGAATCCTATTAAAAAAATAGCAAAAATAATTAAAAAAATTAATTCAATTCAAACACTTTAATATCCTCATAGATTGGCCCTTGAGGGGTTAAAGTGCTCTTTTTTAAGCAGATTTTAGAAACAGTGAAATTTCCAATTTCAATATTTTCCAATTTTTCAATTGTTTGCCTTATCTCTTTTTTATTCTTAGGACTTTTCACTCTTCCGATAGTCAAATGGGAAATGAAGTTCCTTTCCTTCTTGAATCCTAATTTCCTGAATTCCTTATCAAGGTCCTTTTGAAGATTAATTATTGGAGAGCCTTCATCCAATCCAAACCATAGAACTTTAATTACATTTTTATTTGGGAAACAACCACATTTCTTAATATTCAAATCAAAAGAAGAGTAATTTTTTATGACTTTATTGACTGCATCAGCAATATCTTCAACCATATCCAAATCAATGTTTCCAAAGAACTTCAAGGTAAAATGCATGTTCTTTGATGGAACATATTTTATATTGGCATTTGTCTTCTTAAACTCCTTTTGAACATCTAGAATCTTAGGCACCAATTCTTGATCAAGTTCAATGGCTAAAAAGCTTCTGATGGTTTCAGATTTACTTGTTTTCATATGAACACCCTAAATTATCTTTTAATATACTGTCCAGGATTCAAAAAGTCATCTAAAGAGTTTAAATAATCTTTTGCTAATTCATCACCAGTCTTATTGGAAATGCCATAATCAAATTCAGTATTTAAATCATTAAGGAATTCATCTATTTCAATAGGAACACATTCATCACTGCAAATAGCTTCCTTAATGTTCTTTCCAATCTTGAAGATATGTATATGATTATCATCTAAGGTTTTCTCTAAAAATTCTTTTGCAGTCTTAAACTCTCTTTCCCTTGTTAAAACCATAAATTCATCTAAAGGATATAAAGCATCCTGCCATTTCTTCTTGAAATTGTCACAAGCTTTCTTAGGCCATACTTTAGGACCTTTGTGTATGTAGTATTTTCCTTGCTTGAATACATTGAGCTCTATGGTAAAAATAACGAATCTCTCTTCATCTGTCCAATAATCATATTTAAATACAGAAAATTCTTCCATCTCTATCTTTTCACAAATGGAACTTACAGTCTTAAGCAACTGCGGATGAAGAGCATCAGCAGACATTTCTGGAATAGGGAACTTAATGACTAATGTTTGAGTCTCCCTATCTTTAAATGACTCCATTATATAATTAGCTATTTCTTCATTGGATTTACCGAATAAATGCTCTTTTTCTAGAGGCTTGAAGAATTCAATTATCTTTTCCTGCTTTTCTTCCTCATTCAAGTCATTATCATCAGCAATGCCTAAGAAGTTTCTGGAAGCGACAATGAAATCAACATACCTTTCCATTCTTAAAGCTGCACCTACATTTCTGTTTTTGTCTGTTGGATCAATGAAAACAAGAGGGTCATTCTTAAAGAGAGGATTTCCTGCTGTACCAAAATCTTCCAAATCAATTACAGTGTGCCTTTTCCAGTTTTGAGCAGTTCTTAAAGTGGCTTCAAATGTTCCATACTTTAAGATAAGCAATTCACATAAATATCCTGCAAAACCACCTGTCTTGAATTCAGAACCATAAGTTCCAACAGCATCCATAAACTTCTTAAGCAATAGAACCTCATCTTCCTGCTCTTTTCTTAAATGCCTTTGAATATATTTTGTATGCAAAATTGTTCTATCAACAGCAGAAATAATGGATTGGCCCTCTCCAATAGCATAACAAGGAACTATATCAACTTCAAAGCCATCTATGTCACAGGTCAAATAGGGATGGGAAGCGTAATGCTCTGAAGGGTTTCCATCTAATGCTTCATTGGTTTTATATGCAATATCCAAACCCTTTTCCTTAAGGTAATCCATATCTGTATCAATAGGAAAACTAATGAAAATGTCTATATCAGATTTACCTCTTAACCAAGTGTTTTTTGCAACAGAACCAACAGCATTGGCTTTAGCATCAATGCCTTCTTTTTCGCAGAGTTCATTAATGAAATTAATTACCTTTTCAGTAGTTCCATTAACTGCATCAATCTCTTCAGAAGTTGGTCTTAATTGTTTTAATATTGATTCATAATTCATTGTTTAGTCCCTTTAGTTAATTTAAAATCTGATTTGAAATATATAGTCGTTATAATTATATTATAATTTTTATTAGTTTTATAATTTTATAATTTTTAGAGCTTATTATAAAAGTAGAATTTCAAAATAGAAATAAAAAGAATATATAAAAAGTTAAAAAAATATAAAAAAAGCTAAAAGAATAAAGAAGAAAATTAAGCTGTTGTCTCTTCCTTATTTTTAGCAAATTCACCTAAGAAATTAACTGGTTCTCCTGCTTTTGCCCTGTCATGATACTCGGCTGTTGCAGAGAACAATGCATCCCCACTTGAGTTAAGAGCGGTTTCACAGGAGTCTTGAATTACCCCAATGATGAATCCGACAGCAATGGCTTGCATGGAAATGTCTGCAGGTATTCCAAACAATGAACATGCCATTGGAATAAGCAATAAGGAACCTCCAGCAACACCTGAAGATCCAGCTGCTGCCAATGTAGAGATAATACATAAAACAATGGTTGTAGGCAAGTCTACACTAATTCCCAAAGTATGACAAACAGCTAAAGTCATTATTGTGATTGTAATGGCTGCACCTTCCATGTTGATTGTAGCTCCAAGTGGAATACTGATTGAATAGAAGTCCTTATCAAGACCTAATCTTTCACAAAGTCTCATATTCACCGGAATGTTCGCTGCTGAACTTCTTGTAAAGAATGCAGTTATACCACTTTCCTTAAGGCAAGTGAAAACAAGTGGATAAGGATTGCGTCTTAAAGCGAATGCTGCAATCAAAGGATCTGTAATCAATGCAACTGTTGCAATACAAGCGACAAGGAGTAAGATCAATTGTCCATATTGAATGAAAATGCTTAAACCGCTTTCTGCCACTGCACTGAATACAAGTGACATAATACCTATTGGAGCAAATTGAATGATTCCTTTTACAATCAAACTTGTAGCGTTTGCACAGTCTTCAAATACATTCTTTGTTGTGGGACTTCCAACTTGCTTCAAGCAGATACCAAATACGATTGCCCAAAATAGGATTCCAAGGTAATCCCCTTGAGAAAGTGACTGCAATGGATTAGTGAATATATTCAATAGCATGTTGCTTATGACTTCACCTAAACCTCCAGGAGCAGTTACTTTACCTGCTTGTGTAAGATGCATTGACACTGGGAATAGGAAACTGCCAGTTACTGCAACCATAGCAGATAGGAATGTTGAGAAGATATATAAAACAATTACAGTCTTGAATCTGCTTCTTATACCCTCTCCTGCTTTAGACAAAGCTGAAGCAACCAATACAAAAACAAGAAGTGGAGCAATAGCTTTCAATGCACTTACAAACAATTGACCTAAAAGCCCAATCATTTCATATTGTGGGACTGCAAGACCTAAAATTGCCCCAATGATTAATCCAATAAGTATCTTTAATATTAGGCTGGATTCAACCCATTTTTCAACATATTTATTCATAAAATTCCTCTAAATAATCATTAAGATATTAAAATTATTAAGTTTGAAATACTAAATTATTTAATAATTCAATACTTAATTAGATATAGGATTTTATAATGTAAATAATTATTGAAAAAATTATGTGAAAAATGGGAAACTAATAATAAAAAACATTTAAAAAAATATGGAAAAAAGAGAAAATATAAAATTAAAAAATATTTAAGTTAAAAGTTTAAAATAAAGAAATAAAGAAAGGGATTAGTCTAATTTCTCTTTCCAATCCTCATTGTCATCATTAATGTTTCTTAATCTGTAGAACCTATCAGTGACTATTTCACATGCATCATACATATCTTCGAAACCATCAGCACTTTTTCTGCTTTTAGCTATACGGCTACTGCGGATTCCAATATCTGAAGCTTCAGAGTAAGCGTCAATATCTGCTCCTATGAATACAAATTCCCATCCGCTACTTTCAATTAAATTCTTTATTTGATCCCTTTTGAACTCTCTGGAAGCATTTTCATAACCATCTGAAGTTATGATACACATAGCGGAGCCTACTTTGTTTTTATAGGTGTTTACAGTTTTTCCAATTGAATCAAGCAATGCTGTTAATCCTCTAACATAATACTCTTTTTCAGTAAGTGGCTCAACTTTAGATATAGGTTTTCTGGAATATAGGACTTCATATCTGTCATCAAAGAGAATGGTTGTTACAAATATATTGTGGTTTTTCTTTGCTTGCCTTTCAATGAAAGAATTGAACCCATTAATGGTATCAGTTTCACTGCCCCCCATAGATCCGCTTCTGTCTAAAATGAAGAATAAATCCATTTCCTCATCTTCAAGACCAATATTTGCAATTTTTTCATCACTGTAGTCATCTACAACTATTTTATTTTCATTTCTCATATCATTTCCCCCTTTTACATTATTTTTATTTTTGTTTTCTTGGTATGTTTCATTAAAATTTTCTTTCATTTCTTCAAGATCAGAGATTTCACCAGAATCCTGATTGTCGATTTTTAAACTTTCATTATCCATAAAATACCCCCTTTAGTTTAGATTATAAAAGTAAAAATTTTTAAAACAACATTCACTCCCCCCTTTTAGTTTATTTAACAGCTAATGTGATAAATGGTGTACTCATTAAATATAGTGAATGTTGAAAAATGATTAGCAAACTAGATATCAACCCCCTATTTTGAAGTCATTTTTCTTCGACAATAATAGTATGAACTTCATAGTATATAAAGATGTCCTTTTTTTTAAGAACAAATGAATAAAAATTAAGAACATGGTAAAAATTTTCATGGATTCAACATTTCAAACTTAAAGATGTGATTAAAAAAATCATTAAAAACAAATTAAATTTAAAATAAAGGACAAAAAGACTTTTTAAATACATTTTCTAACAACATTATATTTCTGTTACTTATAAAGCTTTGTAGTTGATTGAAATTAAAAATAAAAAAATAAATTTTAAAAAAAAGTTGAAGAAATAAAATAATTAAAAATAAAAAAATAAAATTTAAAAAAAAAGTTAAAAAATTAATTATTAGAAATTAAAAAATAAAAAATTAAAAAAAGAAATTAAAAAAGTAAAAAAATTAAAAATTATCCTACTTTCTCAATTTTGATTGGACCATCGTTTTCTGTGTAATAAAGCACATAGGTTCCTGGTTCCATTCCTTCATGTTGACCTGTTTCATTTTCGGATACAGTGAAAGTTTGCTTTTTCAATACATCACCAGAATCTACGGCATTAGAGTTTGCATTTGTATTGTTTGCATCATTAACTGTTTTATTTGCATTAACTGCTGATGCATTTACATCTGTAGTGTTGACAGTTAAATTTTGAGTAATGTTATCAGTTAAATTCTCTGCATTATCAGTTAGGTTTAAATTAAGCACATCATTGTTAGGAACAAGATGCAATGCAACAAAACCGACAGCAATAAGAGCTATTAATGCAACAATAAAAGCTATAATAAGTTTTTTATTCAACATATTGAACCTCCTTAATGAAATTAATAAATTAAATAAATTAATTCTTAATAATATTTATGTTGAAGATAAATTTAAAAATATCTATTTTTTAGTAAAAAAGTATAATTTTATCATTTACAGATTTAAAAATAGCTATTTTTTAGTAAAAAAGTATAATTTTATCATTTACAGATTTAAAAATAGCTATTTTTTAGTAAAAAAGTACAATTATCTAAATGAAGGTTTAAAAAATCTATTTTTCTGCAATAGATTCATCCTTTCTTTCATATACAAATTTAGGAACAGCATGTTTAAATGGATCGAATGTTTCAGGATTCTTTACCTCAACGCATTTCATGCTTACTTTAGAGTGAAGGGAACTAGGAAGTCTTAAAATCCTCTTTAAATCAATGGTTACCTTTGCATCAATTGTTGCAAGGTTCACTCTTGCCATGGCATTTACCATATCCTTATACCTTCTTGGACCAATAGCCTGCTTGAATGATCCCCAATCATCATCGTAAAGGTAATCCCTATTCTTTACCATGTCCTTCAACAATCTATTGTTGATTCCATCAAGCTTCTCATCTCCCTTCATGTGAAGAATGTTATACTTTACCTTTTCAGTGAAAATCGCGGGATAAGCTATTGGAATTGAGAAATGCTCAAAATTATAAGGCTTTCCACTTGGATTTGGATACTGTGATTTTGGAACTTCCGCTCCAGCAACATATTTCAAAACCTCTCCCCTTAAGTCACTGTCCGCTTCCATCATTACAGGGTCAAGTATCCTTATGTGGAATCCCCTTCCTGAATAAATAAGATGTATGTTCTTAAGGCCTAAATCACCTTTTAAAGTGTCTAGCATAATGTTTACTCTCTCAAGAGCTTCCCCTAAGCAAATCTCGCATACTCCATCGCAAGTGCAGGAGCGAATAGGCAAATCCTTTGCATCAATATCAAATATGTATTCTGCCTTTTCCCATCCTCCACGATTTCTTGGACTTGCATAAAATGCCACAGAAATGTATGCTGCAAATGGTGCTTTAGTTCTTAAAAATCGCTTGAGAGGCCTTGTTCCAAAAAACACTTTATAACGGTCATTAGGACCATGACCTAAATGATCAAAACCGAATTCCCTTTTAGTGATTCCATCTGCGATAAAATCTGGAATGTCCTTTTCAGACCATTCTTCCCTGTAATATCTCCTTCTTTCTTGGATACTTGATTGTCCAAACATATAATCACCAAAAGATAAATTCGAAAAATAAATTAAATTAAAATATTTATAAATTTCATAATTTATTAATTAAAAATAAAATAAATTAAATTAAAAAAATTATAAATTTCATAATTTATTAAATAAAGTTTTTAATTGATTTAAATAAATATTATATATAAGTAAAAATATTTATGACTTATATAATACTTAAAACTTATTATAATGAAAATAGCTAATGAAAAAAGCATAATTTGAAGGAAAATCAGCTAATAAAAAACTGGAATGGAGAATTGAAATGCTAAGTGAAGAGGAACTTAGAAGACTTATAGAAAGCTTAAGCATAAGGGAAATCATAGAGCCAGCATTGGATAAGTGGATAGCTTACGAATCAACCGGAAAAACAATCATCAACCTTAAGACCGGAAAAGTTCAAGGAATTGGATTGAATATAAACGAATTGCTTGATATGAACCATGACAGCGAGCATATTGAACTATACAAAATAGAATCTGAAGAGGAGCTATATGATGAAGAGGAGATTCTAGATGATGATGAATACGAAAGATTTCTTGAATTTAAACTAAAAAAAGAAGAGAAAGAAGAGTATTTTGATGACTATGATCCAGAACTCTTGGATGAATTCTGCAATATTGAATCAATAGACAAAAAAGAAAGACAAATAAGGATTCTAATTGAGGATTATGAGGAATATCATTTCAATAACTATCAGGATTTTGAACATTCCATAATCTTAAGATACTACGATGAAGAGGATTATACATATTAATAATTTTTATCCAATTTTTCTCTAAATGATTTCATCTATTCTTTAGAATCAGTTTTAGAATCCCCTTTAGAGCTATCATCAGAAGGCAATTCCCCATTCTTGCTCATTATCCATTTTTTCCTTGAATAATAGCTCAATGGATTGTTAATCTTAGCGCAATCCTTATTTTCCTTACAAAGATGTGGCAAATGCATCTTGATCTTTTCACAACTCATTGGAGTGTACCATTTGGTCTCTCCCTCATTTTCAAGACTTACTTCCTCATGCATTCCAAATCCTAATTTTGATATGATGTTTATCTTTTCCTGAGGCTGGTCCTCAAACAAAGGAGGAGTACAATTGTCTGCTGCTTCAAAGATAAGAGGCAATATCTCATTTAAGGTAATGTTAAGGTTTGTATCAATGTCTGAAACCTTTACTGTCCTATCAGAGCCAAAAATACCTGGATAGAGCCTTGCATAAGATACAAATGAAGTTAAAAGAAGAACGATAGCATCATTTCTTCCACCTGATGACACACCATTTACAGTGTTTTCAATGCATGGAGGGAAAGCTTCCCTAATGAGTTTTCCAATTTCCATATTGCCGTAAGCGCCACCGCTTGCATAATAAGTGCTGTATTTAGCTAATGATTCAGTAATAGTCTCATCAAGCATTTCACCTAATTCAACAATGGCAGGATGCATTTCAACTATAGCCAATTGATCCTGAATTGACTTTATGTAATCTTCAGTCTTCTGCATCAATAGCTTAGTTAAAATAAGCTCTCTCAAATTGTCTCCAATCAAGATATCATAAATCCTCTCTGGAGACCTATCACTGAATTCATCACCAAATGAGTAAACAAACTCTTCCCTATCCAAAACTATTTCTCCATTTTGAAGAACCAGATCTGTCAAGGACAATTTCTTAGTGGCCACTAAATCCTTTAAGAAAGACCATTCAATGCCATCTTGAATAAGCAAATCGCTTAAAATCTCTTCTACAGCCTCTTTCCTTTCAGATAATGGAAGCTTGATCAATCTGTCCTCAATCATCAAACCTTGGGATTCCACAAACAGCTTAACCTCACGGGAACCTGGCCTAAACTTATTTGCAATAGCTTGAGCCAATATGTGAAAGACAATGGTATCATATTCAGCTATTCTTTCATTGAAAAAATAAGCATAATCGTTAGGATTAAAGTCCTTATTGTTTTTACGTTCAATATACCATTTTATACGATTTAAAGCCAAATCGACAAGAGTTTCAGGAACAACCTCCTGATTGGAAATGGTCTGACGATTGGTATGAATAACAATATCCATAAGATCATCATTATGTGAATATATCTCTTCAAGTCCACCTAATCCCCTTACAATATTCCTTCCTTCCTGTGATAGGGGATTCAAATAAGAAACTAAAACCATTTAATTACTCCTAAGCTCTCATGACTATTTTCAACAAAAATAATATATTGATATTTTTAAAAAAATCAGCTTTTATATATTATACTATAATTCAATACATTTAAATAATTTTTTATAGGGTTGATGAATTTTTTTAATTAAATTACATTTTCTAAAATAAACCTAACTTAATTAAATGATAAAAATATTGATTTGATGATTTAAAATTATTAAAAACTTGATAAATCATATTCAAATTAAAAAATAACAATTATACAATTAAATTGACTTGAAATATTAGCAAATATTTAAATAATGATAAAATAAAAAGAATATCTATGGATTCAAAAGGAATAATCAATATAGAACTTTTATTTTGCATCTTGATTCTAATCCTGCTTTTAATTGTAAATCTGCCTATGATAGAAAAAGGCCTAAGCTCAGATATTGAAATTCATGAAAACAGCGAAGGCAGATTTTTAGCTAACCATATTGCAGACTCGATAAATGAGGTCAATTCAAATGAATATGGATTCAGGAAAAAGATCAAATTGCCTGAATCCATTGAAGGGAACTTTTATAAGATCATTGTAACGGAAAGAGAGACAATAGTTGAATTTAATAATAAAAAAGGAAAATCAGTTATTAATCCAATTAAACTTATTGATACAAGCAATAAATCAATAAAAAGGATTGAATTATATAACGGAAGAACTTATTTGATTGAAAAAACATTGATTAATGACAATAAGACTGATACAATCAATCAAAGTTCAATGTTGATTAGACAGATAAGTGATTAAAAAATTTATAAAAACATTCAAGTTTATCTAAAGGAAAATATTATGAAAATGGATACGAAAGGCCAAATAAGTGTAGAATTACTGTTATTAATCAGTTTTTCACTTATTTCGGCAATCCTATTAGCAAATGCAATAATTGATGCCAATGAACTAAACGTGGCAATGGCTTCAGCAAGAGATGGTGCTTTTGAAGGAATCTCATCAAATGGATTGGCAATTTATCCAAAGGAATCCTATGATAACTATTCAAAAGATTTCAGGAAGCAATCACTCTTAAGGGAAAAGAATATAAAAATAGTTAATATAAGCCAATCCATAAAAGGAAAGGACAGTTTCAATAGGACAAGAATACAATTGAAGATTTATGCATCATCTCCCAATGTGAAAACAAAAGAAGAGAAGGAAGCTGTTGGAGATCGTATAAATTATAATGTTAGAAAAAGCATAACACAATCTTTCAAAAGTGAGAATATTACAAATAAACTGTTTAATCCTGCATTTTCAAATAAGTACAGTTTCACTACTGCAAATGTAGTTTGGGTTTGATTGGCAAAAAATCTTAAAAAAAGAGAAAAGAGAAGATGAAAATAAAATTAATAAAAATTTTAATAGTGAGAGAAAATAGAAAAATTGAAAATAAAAAATATTTAAAAAAAGAATAATGAAAATAAAAAATATTTAAAAAAAGAATAATGAAAATAAAAAAAGTATTAGGATATTATCCTAAATAATAGAAAATATCTTTTAGATGAATGAATTGTGCAAATGTTTGATTGTGAGTAACTCCAGGCATTAAAATAGCTACAATTATTCCAAGTATACCAAATAAAATGCCAATACCCCAAATCATCATTACAGCAGTTTTTTCATCAACAGGCTTTCTTAAAACAAATCTGATTAAAGATTTGAATCCTTGTTCAGGCCTTACCAATTTACCATCATCATTTAACTGAGTAGGCTTATGCTGTTGCCTTTCCATAACTCCAGCACTATAGAATTTAAGTGCTGCATCCATGATATTAGGCAAAAGAACAATAAATGCAATCAATTTTACCCTACCAATAAATGCAATGGCAGCAATGGTTGCTCCAATGATAAGTGTACCGGTATCTCCAGGGAAAACCTTTGCAGGATACTTATTGTAATAGAGGAAAGCAATTAAGGTACCTAACATGCTCATGCTTATAATAGCTACATCATATTTTCCAAGGATGATACAGCTTATTGTAAGGGAAGTCATAGAAATAACTCCAAGACCTGATTCAATACCATTCAATCCTGCAAGCATATTGGTTAAATTGGAACAGATAGAAACAGCTATTGGAATCAAGAGCATGTACAAAAGACCAACATTAGGTGGTGCAATCCACCATAATGGGATACCTGCCAAAAAGAGCAAGAACAATTTTTCCTTAGATGACAAGACAATCAAGTCATCCACCATACCAACCATTCCAACAAGTAAAACTACAACAAGAACAACTACCAATTGGAATGTCAATGTTGGGAAAAGAATTATACCTACAAAAATTCCTATAATAAAACCAAATAGTATCCCCATACCACCCATTTCAGCTACAATAGGTCGAGAGGATTTATGGATATCCTTTCCTATGATTTCTGCCTTCTCAAGCTTACGAATAAGCCATGGCATGACTAATCGAGTACTGATAAATGATAAGATCCCACAAATCAATGCAATAACAACTAAAGGCAATGTGGGAATTGAAATTAAACTTGACATTTTTACACCAAATATTGTTTAATCTAAAATTAATTCCATAATAATAAATTACGAGAATCAATTATTAAAAATTTAATTATTGAAAATTTAATAAAATTATTAATTAATTAATTTACTAATTTAATTAATTTATTTTTTATTATTTATATTAAATAAACTTTTTATAAAATTCATGACATGACAAAAATAATATATAAAAAATAACTAAAACCATAAAAAAGTAATAGCCCATCTACATATAACAAATTCAAATAAGCAAAATGCCAATTAAAGTTTATTATATTAAATATATAGTTAATTAAATTAAAATAACATGGTATAACTATCAAAAATATCAATTATTAATTTTATTTTTCTACTAATGAATTTTTTGTTAAAAAATGAGTCAAAAATAAGCATATTTTATAGAATTTTTTCTCAAAAATGAAATTTATGAGAAAAATTAAAAATTAAAAATTTTAAGAAAAATTTCATTAAATAAAAAAAGTGTAAAATCAAAAAATTATAATCTTAAAAAAATTAAATTTTAAAAATAAGTTCAAAAATAAAAATAAAAATAAAAAATTTAGATTTTATAAAAAAATAAAAAAATGAAGATAAAGGATTAATCCTCATCTTCTTCGTCTTTTTTTCTTTTTAATGGTATAATGCCTAAGAATACAAGTACAAATAAAAGTGCTAAAACTGGGTTTCCAGTAGCTTTAGTAGACAAATCAATGCCATTAGCATGACCTTTATGATCATTAGAGCCATTATTGTTATCTTCTATGACTTTAATGTATCCACCATCAACTACAGATGATTCATATTTGTCATCACCTGTGTAGAAAACCTTAATTGAATGTTTGCCCACTTTCAAGCCACTTACTGTAAATACAGCTTTACCATCTTTGATTTGAGAAGTGTAATTTTTGCCATCTATTTCAATAGTAACCTTACCAGTTGCGTCTTTTGGTAGAGTTACAGTGATTTTACCATCTTCACCCACTTTAATTGTTGGTGCACTAACATCAATATCCGGTTTAACCTTAGATACAGCGAATGTAGTCTCATTTGAACTTTCAGTGTAATTTTCACTTCCAGGGTATGAAACAGTTACAGTGTGATTGCCTGCTTTTAATCCTGGAACTTTAATACTTGCCTTACCGTTTTTAGGAGTTACAGTATATTCTTTTCCATCAACAGTAATTGTTAGTTTTCCAGGAGCAGCGCTAGGTGATAATTCCACATTGATGACTGCATCTTCGCCAACCTTGATATCATCAACAGATACTGTTACGGATGTTTCCTTTTTAAGTACATTGAAGACATCCTCATCCTCTGCCTCGTTGTAGTTTTCATTACCATTGTAATGAACTTTAGCAGGGTAAGTGCCTGCTGCCAAGTTTTCAAGGTCCCATTGTGCCTTGCCTGAATATGGACTTAGCCAACTTGCAAATAGAATATGACCATAACCATTTTCAAGTGGCAAGGTTACACTAGCACCATTTACATAGATAGTGACAGTACCTGGAGCATTACAGGTTACTGTAAGCTCTTCTATATCACCATAGATAATGTCATAAACATGAATCTCAACTATTGCATCAGCTTTAGCAACTTCAAACTTGCCTTCTGTACTATTTGTTTTATAGTTGCCATCACCAGAGTAATCAACATGAACTGTGTAGTTACCTGCATTCAATCCAGGAACAGTGATTTGTGCACTTGCCTCATCAATAGGAACAGTTTCACTATAAACAGGAGTGTCATCCTTTGAATAGATAGTGATAGTCACACTACCAGTAGCATCATCATTAACAGAAACGCTTATTGTTTCCTCTTCACCATAAGTGATATTCTCAGTTTCTAAGTTTACTGGAGTATCAATCTTATTAACGGTGAAATTAGCTTTACCGATTTCTGCATTGTAATTGTTATCACCAGAATATTCAACTGTGACATTATATTTGCCAGCAGACAAATCAGGAACAGTGAAACTAGCTTTGCTACCACTAAGTTCAGAACTGTTACTATAAACAACATCACCTGTTTCATTTTTAACTGTAATGCTTACAGTACCTGTTGCGTCATCATTAACTGTAACATTAATGGTTTCGCTGTCATGATAATCAATATCACTTGCATTAACAAGAATTGAAGGATCAATCTTGTTTACAGTGAAATTAGCATTACCATCAGCATGTCTATAATTATCATCACCATTATAGCTAACAGTCACATTATACTTACCTGCAACTAAATCGTCAACATGAACAGTGACAGCACCATTAGTAAGATTATGGGTTTGATTATAGACAACACCACCAGTTTCATTGAAAACGACAACAGTCACATTACCAGTAGGAATATCACCATCCACACCAGTCACATTGACTTTAATGGATTCACTGTCATGATAATCAATGTAAGTGGTATTAACATTCACACTAGGAGTAGCCTTACCAACAGAGAAATTAGCAACAGCGCTTGATGGATTGAAGTTATTGTCACCATTATAAGTCACGTTAACAGTATAGTTACCGCCGAGTAAATCAGCTACAACTACACCAACAGTACCATTCACGATAGGAACCTCAGGCAATACAATAGGCTCATCCAAAGCATCACCAGTAATGGTAATGGTCACATTACCAGTAGCACCATCAGTAACATTATACTTGATGATTTCATCTTCACCATAAGTGATGTTAACAGGATCCACAGTAACACTGGAATCAATTGGATTTACAGTGAATTTAGCTTTGGAACTGTTTCCATTGTATTTGTAATTTCCCGAATAAGCAACAGCTATAGTGTAATTGCCTACAGGTAAAATCATGTCATTAATGGTCCAGTCAATCACTTTGCCATCATCGCCAATAGTGATGATTATTTGGCTAATGTTTTCAAATCCGATTGCATCTTCACTTGTAATGTTCATAATAAGGTTTCCAGTGAAGTTTCCACTTGTGCCATCTGAACTAACTGTAATGTTGATATCTTCCAAAGATCCATAGATGATAGATGGAATAGGAACAACTTCCACGGTTGAATTCCATTTGCTTACATTGAACTGGGCAGTTTCATCATCAGGTATGTAATCATTGTCTCCATTATAGATTGCATAAATGTAATACTGGCTTGCATTTAATCCGGTAAGGGTTATGTTTGCTTCACCAGAACCATTTAAAGAAATGGTATCATTGAATATTACATTTCCATCTGTATCGTTAATGAATACAGTGATATTGCCGGTAGGAGTGTCCTTACCTGTAACCTTGAAAGTGATTCTTTCCTCATCGTCAACATAAATGTTCTCACAATCAATATCTAGTTTGGATGGGACTCTCACGATTTCATATTCAGCACCAGTGTAATAATTATCCTCTGGATGGTAAACTTTAACTAAAGATACAACAGCACCATCTAAAGACAAGTCAAAGTTATAGTTACCGTCTTCATCAGTGTAATTGGTTAGATTATATTTCAATTCACCATTTACATCATAGACTTCCATGACCACAATTTGATGAACTTCATTGTATGAATTAGCTGAAAGAACATCATCAGTATTGGTTGTTCCTTCGCCAACTCCTCCACCATTTACACCACAGTATGTAACATTATTGAAAGTGCCTGAATTTGCTTTAATACCGTTTAAGAGATTATCTTTTCCTACAAATGTACCGCTAACTGTTAAATGGTCATCTGCAAATATATAATTCTCATTTTCCCATTTATCAAATGAAGCTTGGTTTTCAAGCAATTCAGTATTGCTCATGTCAATTGTAGCTGTACTAATAGCGGAACCGGATTCCGCCTTGTTGTATTTGAAAGTGGACTGATCTACAACCAAATTGGAATTTTCAGTTGCTATTGCACCACCAAATTTAGCAGTGTTGTTTTCAAATGTAGATCCTGATACTTCAAGGTTGCTAGCAGTGTAAATAGCTCCACCGGAACCATTACATGAATTTGCAGTGAATGTTGAATTTACAACATTGATATTTGCATGCAATCTAGCAGCACCACCATTTCCATCACTGGCAGTAGCGCTGTTATTTGTAAAGTTATTGTTTACAAATGAGGATATTGTTGCTGCATCATCAATAAACAATGCACCATAATTAGGAGCATGGTTATCTGTGAATGTGTTGTTTTCAAGTTTCACATTTCTAACAAGAGAATTCATATATATAGCTCCTGCTGACTGTTGAGCAGTACAATTATCAAAGTGACAATCTGCAATAGTAATATTATTCACAAGATTACTACCATCACCTTGAAGTCTTATTGCACCTCCTCCAAGAGTACTGGTACAGTTAGTGAAATTACATCCAATGATTTGATTGTTATTACCCTGTTGAATTTGTATAGCTTGCACACCACCATAATTAGTAGATCCGGATGATTTACCACAATCAATAAAGGTGTTATTAACGATTAAACCGTTATTTCCAATCCAAGTAAGGACTCCTCTACTACCAGATGTACAATTAATGAATTTGCTGTTGGATATTATTGTTCCACTAGCTTGGGTACCACCAGTAGCACCTGCATAAATTGCACCACCGTTCTTTTCTTTGTCCACATGACAACTTTCAAAGGTACAGTTATCTATCTGACCGTTTGTACCAGGGTACCAGTGGACTCCACCTCCATGACCTGCTGAAGTGTCATTATAGAAATAACAATCCTTAATCAGACAGTCTGTAGATTTTTCAAGCCATTCCACTCCACCTCCAAAATTGGAAGCGCGACCATTTGTAATGTTACATCCGATAAGCTTACCACCAATCATATTTGCTACCATATAAACATTAGCACCATTTTTTGCAGTGTTATGGTCTATAATGGAATAGCTGACAGTGTTATTGTTACCTTGATAGTAAACACCTCCACCATTGTTAGATGCCTTATTGTTGGAAATGTTAGTATTGTTAATGATGTTTTCCTTACCATAAATCCATATTCCTCCAGCATCATTTGCAGAGTTATTCAAAACATTACAGTTATCCAAAAAGGTATTACTACCATCAATGTATATGGCTCCTGCGCCAAGAACAGCAGTGTTGTTGGTGAAGTTACAATTGCTTAAGTTAGCATTGTTACCAATGATATACATTGCTCCACCATAAGACTTGCCCTTATTGTAATTGACAGAACATTTGTGGAATATGGAATCGCTGATGTTACAATTGTTTCCAGTTAAAAAGACTGCTCCACCTTGGAGAGGTTTATCACCAGTATAATGATTAGCAAAAACACGGCTATTGGTAATGTTAAGTTTTTCCAAATTCATATTGTTTCCGCTTAGAACAAGGGTACCTCCCTTGGAACTGCCTTCAGAAGGGTTTCCATAATAGTAACCTTCTGAACTGTCAGCGTAATTGCCAATAGCAGTTAAATTATAGACTCTACCATTGTCACCATTCCATTCGATTGCACCACCATCATTGTGAGCAACATTGCCAATAAAGACAGTATTATTCAAGGTACAGTCCTTACCTTCAATGTAAATTGCACCACCATCTTCACTTGCAGTGTTGTTGGTAAAGTTACAATTTACTATATTGGTATTGTTACCCCAGATGTACAATGCACCACCGGAAGCGTTTGAATTATCCTTATAGTAAACTACAGAACAATTTGTGAATGTAGAATTGGTAATGTTACAGTTATTACCGGATAAAGCTAAAGCTCCCCCTTGGACGGCACTACTTCCTGAGTAATGTTCACCATTAACAAAGGTATTGGAAACATTTAGTTTATCCAAAACCATATTGTCACCGGCTATAAGAAGAGTTCCTCCTTTGGAACCACCGTTTCCACAGTCTGCATAATTTCTGGAAGCGGTCAAGTCATAGATTACTCCATTGTCACCGTTCCATTCGATTGCACCACCATCATTGTGAGCAACATTGCCAATGAAAACAGTTTTATTCAAGGTACAGTCCTTACCTTCAATGTAAATTGCACCACCATCTTCACTTGCAGTGTTGTTGGTAAAGTTACAATTTACTATGTTGGTATTGTTACCAAGAACATAGATTGCACCACCTGATGAATTTTCTACTGTGGACTCAACGGAACAGTTAGTGAATACTGAATTGGTAATGTTACAGTTATTACCAGTTAAGAAGATAGCACCCCCTCTAAGGGCTCTTTCTCCACCATCTTTATAAAGACGACTGTTGGAAATATTGAGCTTATCCATATGGATATTGTTACCTGTAATTAGCAAGGTACCTCCATTAGGATTACCGTTTTCACCATCAGCTGTATTGCCGGAAGCATTCAAGTCATAGATTATACCATTTTGACCATACCATGCGATCGCACCACCATCGTCATGAGCGATATTGTCACGGAAAACTGTATGATTCAAAATACAGTCACTTCCATCGATATAAATAGCTCCACCCTTTTCATAAGCGGTATTATTGATGAAACTACAATTTTCCAAAGTAGTGTGATCTCCGTGAATGTAAACTGCTCCACCATTTGTGTCATAATCTGTGTCATAATCACTTGAATCGGTTGTTTTAGCATTTCTAAAGGTGATTCCATTCAAGAACACATTATCAGATTCTATAACAAAGATTCTTGCTAAGGAATTTGCATCAATAATGTGATTGGCACCTATGATAGTGATTGGAGAGCTGATGACAATACCGTTTTTAAAAGCATCGTCATCCCCATCAACGAAAGTAAAATCACGATTCAATGTTAAGGGATTCCCTGAGTAAGTTGCATTGTCAATAAGAATCTTCAAATCTGTGAAACTGTTTCCATTGCCATCTGCAGATAGAATATCATTGTCCGGATTGCTTTGGGAAAGTTTCTCTCCTTTTGCTGGAATTTGAGAAATGTCCCCATCATCAGCAACAACACTATCTATAAAAGCATCATCTTCAATGCTGGAAGCAATATCTGAATCTACATTATCAAAATTGGATTCAATCACTGAATTATCAATTAAACCGGAATCAGCGCTTATTTCAGCAGCTGAAACCATTGGTAGGGTAAATAAAAGACATATGCATAATCCAATAAGAATTAATGTCTTATTATTCATCAAATTTTTCCTCCATAATAAAAATTTAATCAATAATGAAAAAATCATACACTCTTTAAATTTCTGCCATTAACGCAATATGGCCAATTTAAAGCCCATACGATTTTTAAATTCAACAACTCAATTATATATTAATATAATTTCATTCAAATTAGAAATTTTATAATATTTTTAATAATAAAATTTCTTCACATGGACTTAATAAACATAAATTTAATACAAAGTTTTCGATAATTTTAAAAAATATTTCTTAATTAAGTTAATATAATAAACAAAAAAATTGAACAAAATTCAATTAAATGAGTCTTTACTTAACTAAGATAACTTTATAATTTTCGATGAAAAACTATCAAAAATCGTCCATATTACTTTATATATTTATATAAAATTATATATAAGTATTACGAAATAGTCTTAAAAATTGATATAAAAATCATTGATTGAATAATTTTCAAAAAGTTAATAAAATAGAATCTTATTAAAATTAAAAAAATGAGTTATTAAAATAAAAAAATAGACTATAAATAAAAAAAGGGATATTTATAATTAAAAAATGGACTATTAAAATAAAAAAAGGGATATTTATAATTAAAAAAGGGACTATTAAAATAAAAAAAGGAATATTTATAATTAAAAAAGGGACTATTAAAATAAAAAAAGGGATTATTAAAATAAATAAATTATTTTTTATTCAAGATATAGTAGACGGACCTAACTGGAATGTCAAGCTCTTTGGAAATCTCTTTAGGCTTTAATCCTTCTTCTTTAAGTGATTTTACCTTTAGCCTGCATTCATCATCATACTTTCTCTTATAATGCTTTACATTGATCTTGTCAAAATACTTTGATTTAATATAATTGACATTTGCAACAGGCATTTCCAATATATCAGCTATTTCTTCAGAACGTTTTCCTGCATTGAACAAATCAACGACCTGATTGATTTGAGTCATGGAATACTTTTTCTTGCCCCAATTATATTTTATCTCAATTGAAACCCCTAAATTGTCTAAAGCCTTAATGTAATCTGGAGAAATCCTATTATAAATGCTTTGAGGGCAAGTGATTCTTTTTAAAGATGGGTAAGTGTCCATCAATTGAATGATCTTTTGGGATGTGAGCTGTGTTGAAATATGAACTTCTACAGCATTGATGTCATAATCAGAATCCAATTCCAAAGGCTTTTCATCAAAGATATCCAACTCTTCCTTTGAATCGATATCAAGATTGTCAAAGTCTAGTGTCTCATCGTTGAAGTCTTCGAAATCATCATCGAATTCATCATCAAAATCATCGTAATCCTCAAAATCATCATCGAATTCATCATCAAAATCGTCAAATTCATCAAAGTCTTCAACCATATAGCGATCTCCTTAAGGGAAAGTTAAGATTTGTTCTTTACCAAATCAATAAAGTCTCTGGAACGTTTAGTGTTAGGTTTTCTAATGCTTTTCATATTATTAATTTCACGCTTAATGCTCTTTTCACCTACTTTAAAGGCATGTGAAACTTCTTTAATGCTGTAATTGGAATTGGTGAATACGATAGCTGGACCTACAGCAGCATAATTCAACTTGATGTTGAGGTTTTTGATTCTTCCTTCAAACTTGAACTTCTTATGCAACAATAAATCCATATCCGGAACAGATAAGATGTGCTCTTTCTCCTTTTCCCTTAAAAGGTCAACCACTTGAGTGTGTGGATTCTGGAATACCTTACGCTGTTGCCTGTCTATGTCTCCACGAATGTATGGGAAAGGTGAACCGTAACGCTTACGCCTGTCTTGGGAAGTGCATAAATAGTATTTGGAGATGTCCCACAATATCAATGTAGGGGCAATGTCTGCAAAGATCTTTGTCTTTATCTTTTCCCTTTCCTTTAGGTCTTTCTTTAATCCTCTATCCAAATGGCCAAACTTGTCTATCAAGCCTAACTCTTCAAGGGTCTTGTTGATTTTATCCTTTCTCCAATCCTCTAAATCGCTTGAATCAATGAATTCTGGCTTTTCAAGATTGACTGAGTATATTATCTCATCATAGATTTTTAGATTGTTTAAATCCTTGATTTTGTCTTCAAAAATAGCTTCTCCATGACGCTCTACAATATCTTCAGCATGCTTTACATAAGCAAGAGCCAAATTGGTGCATGTGTGCTTGTCATTGATGATTGTCGGCTTGGTTCTGTGGAATTCCAATCTTTCAATACGAACTCCCTTACCGAATCTTCTTCTAAGCTCCTCTTCATAGCTGTCTGCAAATTCACTGTCAAGAGGAACCCTTTTGGTGATTGTTCTGCCGTTTTCTTTATACTTGACAATAGGAGTTACTGTCTTTACAACTCCTCTTCTTTGCTGTTTTAAGATGTTTAGAACCCTTTTGAAGGATTCCCTTCCCCAGCTTGAAAGACCAGACATCAAGACCATGTAATTACCGGATAATGGAAGATAAGGGATTATTTCAAGTCTGTGAACACCAGAATGGTTAATCTTGAATTCAAAATTAGAGGAACCACACTTGCAGACCTTTCCATTATCGAGAAAACTGCTTACACGATAGGACTTCTTGCAGTCCTTGCATCTTATTTTAGCATATTCCTCAAGATTGCCTAATGCGATTCTATGAGCAGAAATAGCATATTTTACCCTATCAAAACTGTTCTTCTTGGCAGATGCCTTGTTTCTGAAGATTTGATTATGGCGACTTATTTCACCTAATTCCTCAAAATCAACATCCTCACTTACACGGGAACCATAACGATTCAAGGATCTGAATGGAGCAGTATAACCGCTTTCATCCATGCTTTCCTTCATTTCCTGAAGCTTATCCAAATTTCCTTTAAGAAGTTCATAGATTTCTAAAAATGACTCTAAATCATTAAAATCATTCTTTAGATTAGTTAAATCTAATCTTTCCTTCTCTATTTGATTTAGAAATTTTTCAGACTCTGTTATCATCAATGATTCATCCATAATATCACCGTGAGGACTTTTATAGGTTTGCCGCCAAGAACCTATAGTTTAATAGGATATTATAAATTAAATTTCGTTTAATAAACATCTTTGCTAAAACCGATGAAAATCAGTTTTTTCAATTTATAAAAATCTTTGTAATGATTAAATATTCAAATTAATATAAAAATTGAAAAAAGACAAATTACATAAGTAATTCGCCGATTTCACAATCATCTGGAGTTAAGATAGCTGCACTTTCAGTAGCCATGATCATTCCTTCAGATAATTCACCCATGAGTTTAGCAGGTTTTAAATTGGTTACAACAGGTACCTTTTTGCCCACTAAATCTTCAGGAGCGTATCTTTTGCCTAAACCTGCAATTACTTGAATGGTTTTGTCACCGATATCAATTTGAGTTCTTAATAACTTGTTGGATTTTTCAATCTTTTCACATTCTAAAATCTTACCTATCTTAATTTCCACTTTTGCAAATTCATCAATACTAATTAAATCCATTTTTTCACCTTCATCTTTAGACTCTTCACTCTTTTTGTCGTCCTTTTTATCATCTTTAGACTCGTTTTCTTGAGTCTCTAAATTCTTGTATAATTTTTCTTTTTGTGCTTCAATCACTTTATCTTCAATCTTCTTGAATAATGGTTTTGCCTTGTTGATTTCATGGCCGGTTTCCAAGAAGACCTTTGCATCATCCCAAGTGTTTTCAGTTGGAATGTTTATTATATTGCAGATTGCATCTGCCTTGTTCGGAATATATGGCTTTAAGAGCACTGCCATTGCCTTACATAATTGATTTGATAAGTATAAGCAGTTTGAAGCTTTTTCCATATCTTCTTTTACAGCTTTCCATGGCTCTTGGTCATTGAAGTACTTGTTACCTTTTTTGGCAGTCAATATGATTTCAACCAAACCTTCCCTGAATTTCATGTCAGCAATCAAATCCCCTACCTTATCAGGCAATTCCTTGATTGCTTGCTCAAATTCCAAGTCAGCTTCACTTGGGTTTTTATATTCTGGCACTTTACCGTCAAAGAACTTCTTGGTGAAAGTGAATGTTCTATGCAGGAAGTTACCGATTACATCTGCCAATTCATCGTTTACCCTTCTTTGGAACTCATCCCAAGAGAAGTCTGTGTCCTTATTCAATGGAGCGTTGATTGTAAGGTAATACCTGAGTAGATCTGAATCAAAGTCCTTTACGAAGTCTGCTACCCAAACAACCCAGTTCTTACTGGTTGACATCTTTCTGCCTTCAAGGGAAAGGAACTCTCCTGCAAAGATGTCATCAGGCAATTTGCAGTCACGTCCGAGCAACATTGCAGGCCAGAACAATGAGTGGTGGTAAATGATATCCTTACCGATGAAATGAACCACATGGCCGTTCCAATAGTCTTCCCATGGAATGCCTGTTCTTCTTGACCAAGCTGCAGCAGAGGACATGTAACCTATGAACGCTTCTCCCCATACGTAAATAACCTTGCCTTCTGCACCTTCCAAAGGTACTGGAATACCCCATTTCATGTCACGGGTCATAATCCAGTCTTGAAGACCTTCCTTCAACCAGTTTTGAGCATAATTCCTTACATTTGGAGGTAAGTATGGGTTTGTGCTAATGTATTCTTCAAGAGGCTTTTGGAAATGACTTAATTTAAAGAAGTACTGTGTACTGTCACGAATGACTGGAGTGTTGCCGCAAGTCAAACATTTAGGTTCAACAAGTTCAATAGGGTCCAATGCTCTACCACAAACTTCACAGTGGTCTCCTCTTGCTTCTGCACCGCAGACAGGACAGATTCCTTCAACATATCTGTCTGGCAAGAACTTTTCACAGTTTTCACAGTAAAGCTGTTGGATGGTTTCCTCATAAATCAATCCCTTATCATAAAGGTATTTGAAGAAGTCCTGTGAAATCTTATAGTGAATCTCATCAGTTGTCCTTGCAAAGTTATCAAAGGAAATGTCACAGCTATTAATGTCTTCTACAATCATGTCATGGTAACGTTTTGCAACCTCAATAGGTTCCTTGCCTTCAGCATCTGCCTTTACTGCAATAGGAGTACCATGCTCATCAGTTGCACAAACCATCAATACATCATTTCCAGCCATACGATTGTATCTTGCATAGATGTCAGCTGGAATGTAAGTGGATCTCAAATGTCCTAAATGACATGGTCCATTTGCATATGGAAGTGCACATGAAATAAATATTTTAGTCAATTAAATCCTCTCCAATAATCCAATAGTATTTTTAATTAATTTTAAATGCTTTTTAAGTTTGATAATTATAATATTATAATAAAACATTTATCACTATATTATATATTTACAGTAATATAAATAAGTAGTGATTTTTATAAAAATAGTACAAAAATAAAAATTAAGTGTTGCAAATAGAGTTAGAAAAATTAAAAATAAAAAAATAGTTTGGTTAAAAAAATAAAAAGTATAAGTTTTAATTTATGAAGATTGAAAAAGAATAAAATTAGCTTATTATTTACTCTTTTCCACATATTTTAAAACTCTTTCCAATGGAATATCATAATCTTTAGAAATCTCTTCAGGACTTTTAAACTTTAAAAGAGCAGGAATCAACTTTTTCTCAGTTTCAGCAGCACCTTGCCTCTTACCAATATCTATACCCTCTTTCTTACCAATATCAATACCTCTTTCAAATCTATTCACCATCAATGCATCTCTAAACTGCTCTTCAAATGGCCTAAGTTTTAATTCAGACATAGTAAAACACTTCCTTGCTTTTTCTAATTTATTTTCATCTTTTACATATTTTCCCATCCACAATAAATATGATTTCTCTACAATATATCTTAACTTATTGTCCATAGGAATATCTTTCAACAAACTTATACACTTTAGTATACACTCTTCAAATTCCATATTAGTATTAAATTTTGGAAGCCAGATCAAATCAAAGCAATCAAAAACATTCAATTTAATATTTTCATTTATCTTATAAAGAATATTATTCAAACGAATATTACCTTCAACTTCTTTTGTAATGAACCAATTTGGATTGAAAAACATCAAATCATTTAAATAATCTACCTTTTTTATAGGTAACGCTCCAGTATAAAAAATGAAGGGATGAACATATTTACCGGAATTTGAATGGAGAATGACAGAATATTGATAATCTCTTCTCATTAATCTTGAATTAATGAAGGAATGATGTTCAATATTTATTAAATCTCCATTTAACCTTTGCCTAACTGAATCCAAGCTTAAATTCTTATAATCCAAAGATATTAACCTATTGTCATACCTGCCTACAATATCATTGAAATTGGTAATATATTTTGGAAATTCTTCAGTCTCAGACATACATATGATAAATATTTCATCCTCAACATCAAATCTAGATGGAAATTGAGAGTAATTAGATTTATTTTCCATAATTACCCTCCAAACTTATTATTTACTCTTTATTTTATAATTAAAACTATATAAACCTTTCTTTTTTTAAAATAATTGCAATTTCATTATAATTTTTGGTTTACTATTTAATATCATATGTAAATCGTAAAATTATAAGGAATTAGGAAAATTAAAGTTAAAATAATAAATTATAATCAATTTAGAAAATTATATTTTAATATGAAATTATGATCAATTTGAAAAATTACAATGAAATAGTAAAAATAGAAAAATATTACAAAAATAAAAATTAAATATTGCAATTATAATTAAAAAAAGAAAAAAAACTATTTAATAAGATAAAAACTCTTAAAAAAAAAATAAAATAAATAAAAAGTTTATTTAATTATCAAACTTCTTACTTACTTCCTCTACAGCCATTACCAATGGGTCAATAACCATAGACACTGGAGGTGCATAAGCAAATTCCATATTGCTTAATTCAAAGCAAGTGAGCTCTTGAGTGATAGCTAAAGTCATTGTATCAATTCTTTCAGCCACCCTTTCCTCTGCAATGATTTGGCATCCAATGATTGTACCATCTGCATCACAGATTACCTTAACGTTCATTGGCTTTGCATTTGGATAGTATCTTGCCCTTGTCAACGCTTCAACCTTTGCCACAACTGCCTTTATGCTGTTCTGTTGAGCAAAGCTTCTTGTAAGACCTACTGCACCAAATTCCAATTTACCCACTTTGGAAACCATTGAATTCAAGACAGGATTGAATCTGGAACGTTTTCCTGCAAGGGTTTGAGCCAATGTCTTAGCTTGCCTTACAGCAGTTGTCCCTAATTGGGAAACGGTGTTTGATCTAAGTATTGCACTGTAGGACTCTACACAATCACCAACTGCATAAACATCAGGTACACTTGTTGCCATTCTGTCATTTACAAGCACAGCCCATCTACCACAGTCACATCCAGCCATTTTAGGCAAAGTAAGCTCTGCCCTTACACCAGTAGCCAAGATGACCATATCTGCATCCGCTTCAGATCCATCTTCAAAGACAGCAGTCTTGACTCTGCCATCTTCACCTTTAAGTTCAGTGATAGGCTGGCCAAGCACAACATCAATTCCTTCACTAATCAAGTAGTCTGTAATGATTTTAGCCATATCAGGGTCTAAGGAACGTGGAACTATTTGAGGCAACATTTCACATAAGGTTACCTTCAATCCCATTTTCTTGAATGCATATGCTATTTCAATACCGATCAATCCTGCACCTGTAACTAAAGCGCTTTGGCAGTTTTCAGCCCATTCCTTGACTCTTTTACCATCATCCAAGGTTCTTATCTTGAATACACCATCCAAATCAACTCCTTTCATAGGAGGGACAAATGGGCTTCCACCAGTAGCCAATACCAATTTATCATAGCTCATGGTATTTTCTTTCCCATCATTTAGATAGGTTACTGTTTTTTTAGCACTATCAACAGCAGTGACTTCAGTCTCAAGCATGACATCAATGTTCTTTGCCTTGTAATCATCAACAGATCTCATTACGATATCATCAAATGAATGGATTCTATCTGACAATACGTAAGGGATAGCACAAGGGGAATAAGAGACATGATTATCTCTTGTAAGTACAATAATTTCAACTTCCTTATCTAATCTTCTAAGGTTTGAAGCTGTGGATATTCCTCCAGCTCCACCACCAACGATAACAACTTTCATTTGCTCAAATCCTAAATAAATACATTATTCTTTATAGTTAGTTGAATTTTGAATTATAAACATTCTAATAAATTAATAAGATAAGATTAATCAATTTTAAACAAAATGAATAAATTTGAAAAATTATTGAATAAAAATTAATTTAAAAGAGAATTAATTATTATTAGAATTATATTAAATTTTCTCAATTCTATTATATATACTATTCTTTAAGTAAGTGAATGATTTAAAAAAAGTGAGTTAACCCTTTAAAAAAAAAATAGTGAAAACTTTTGAAAAAATAAAAAATGAAATAAAAAAATAGTTAAATCATTTCAGATTAGTACTGAACCGTTTAATGAAAATAAGAGCGAGGCAATTAACCCATATTTGAATTAACTTAAATTAATATTTCAGATTAATGAGAATGTATTTATTGGAACAAATATTACATTATCAACTTTCTCAATAGTCTTTGTCGTATCAGATATGATAATCCCATAGGAAGCTTTATAACGCCTTATTGCATCCTTGATTTGACTAGTGTCTTTTTTTCCATGCCCCACTTCTATTGGAATTATATCATCAAACTCTTTTTTCACTATAAAATCAACACACTTACTCTTCACTTTATAAGTGTCGTAGAATATGCTGAATTCAAAGAATTTTTCACTATTCTTTAGGTTAACCAAGTTAGAAGCAACTAATGTTTCAAGAAGTATCCCCTCATATTCGCTTAAGCTTATGGAAGAAAAGCCGAATTTAAGATTAATAGCATGCATTATGCTTGGTGTTGCAAAATAATATTGCCATGATTTATTCGCTCTTGCATTTGCACCTGAATATGGTTCTATGTGAAATAGCAAATGGGTCTTTTCAAGCAAGTCCATTATTGTATTCACTGTCCCTGCAGAAGTTTTGATCTTATTTGCAAGGGCATTCTGTGAAATGTCTCCAGGATATTTTTCCGCTAAAAATTTCATAAGTCTTAAAGCACTTGTTTGAGTATTAGCCGTAAGGTTACTCATTGTTCCCAAATCCTTTGTCACTACCGCTTCAACAGAATAATATAACTTTTTAGATGCATTTCTGCAATTAGTATCATGCATCACTGCCGGAAATCCACCAAACTTAAAATAATTATCCCAATCCATTGAAAAATAATTCCTCAAATTCAACAAATCCCGATTTACCTGCTTTTCTTTTATGATTGCATTCTCAACATTGCCATTGAACAATAAATCAACTAAATCATTGGAAATATCGGTTTGATAGCCATATTTCAATTTTAAGTGTTGTGAGTAATTTAATGGAGTAATCGGGTATCTTACCATTCTCCTTGCTGCTTCTGCATTATATTCCAGATTTAATGCAGATGACCCGGTGAAAATCATGAAAATGTTTTTTGACTTATCATGAATTAGCTTTCCGGAAATTGACCAATCCTTGTCAAAATGTGCTTCATCAATCAATAGAAATATCTTTTCATCAACAGTCTGAAATGATGAGTTATGGAATTCTTTCAGATAATACTTAATCGTATCATAGATATCACAATCCTCAATTTTATTCAGTTCCTCACATGAAAAGTAAAGTATCTGATTGGGATTAACATTCTTTTGATTTATCAGGTATTCATATGCCTGAAATAGTATTGTTGTTTTTCCAACCCCCCGAAGGCCAGGCAGAACAATATACCTATTAACATTATTTCCATCAATAAAGTTATCTATAAATGATTTTATCTCTTCAAAATCATCCCTATGATTAAATTTAACCCCCTTATTTGAAAGTTCACTGTTAAGGGACAATGGAGTGTCTGCAATCTGACTCTGCAAAAAATCATGGATTGAATCTTCATTATCAGGATTCACAATATTCACCTCTTTAATAATATATTGAATACAATAATATATAAAGTTATTCAATATATTGAATAAATATATATAAAAATAAATTCAATAAATTGAATGTAATGTAAAAATCAATTCCAAAACGGACATTCCTAACTTACTTACAATAAAGGAATATTAAAATTTATACATTATAAAAATTTTTAAAGTGCGAAATTGTGAATAAACACAAATGTGTAAAAAAATAGTGAGTTAATCCCTACATAGAATTAACTCATAAAAAAAAGATAGGTGAAACTTTGAAAATAAAAAAAATAGTGAGTTAATCCCTACATAGAATTAACTCATAAAAAAAGATAGGTGAAACTTTGAAAATAAAAAAAATAGTGAGTTAATCCCTACATAGAATTAACTCATAAAAAAAGACAGGTAAAACTTTGAAAATAAAAAAAATAATCAGTTCTCTATCATTATCAGCTTGCCCGTATTGGAATCCTTGTAGACCTTTCCAAGCTCACTGTAACCTTCACCGGAACTTGAGCTTACATCAGGGGTCTCATTCAACTGCTTGCCTTGATCTATCTCAGTAACCTGCTTCATGGCATTGATAGCATCCTGCCTTTGATCAGGACTGATATCCTCATTGAATACAATTGCCTGCATGTTCCAGCTTATTACTAGAAACACCAAAAGTCCCACTGCTATTACAAGCATTGCATCCACAAGGTTTGCAACACCAGTCATTGGGTCTTCCTCTTCCTCCTCAAAAGCAGTCTTTCGATTAAGCTTAACCATAAAAACATTACTCCTAAAGCTTTCCTATTTTTGTAAGGACAACATCAGTCAAGACATCTATGTTAGCAATATACTCACTGTACCATCTGCGTCTTACCTTACTGATTACATAAGCAAGTGCACCTGCACCAATACCTACAACAGTGGTGTCAAAAGCAACAATGATAGCATTGGACAAAGTCACAATATCACCGCTACCTAAAGCAGCAAGACCAGGACCCATAGGAATCAAAGTACCCATCAAACCTAAAGTAGGGCCGATACGAGTGATAATATCAGTGTATGAGAGTCTTTTCTCCAATTTCTTTTCCCTGCTGCTCACTAGTTTCTTTGCAAGTGCTATTCTTGATTCAAGATCAAGATCAGTGTCTGTAATCTCTCTTAAGTCATTCTTCATTGAATTTGGAATCTCTGAAGATTGTACTATATTCAATATTTCTCCTTGACTTTTTGCATTTGAGATTTCATTGATTAATCTTTTCATCTCCACATTGGAAACAGCCTTTCTATGCCTAAACTCCCTAATCAATCCACCCAATAGGATTATTGCACCTATTGCAAATAATAATAGGAAAATGATCACAGGGATTTGAAGACTTTGACTAACCAAATCCAAAGTAGATGTTAAAATGTTAGTGCCAACCATATAAAAATACTCCTCCTAAAAACTATACAATTTAATTAAAAATATGATGAATTAAACTTAAAATCAATTATTAAAACCATCGTTTAATCAATCGAATCATTAAAATAATTAAAGAAAGATTCTAATCTTAAATTTTATAAATTAAATATCTACATAAAACAATTAATAAATCCACATTAATCTATTAATTTTAAAATTAAAAAACAAAACTTTATCCTTTAATTTTAAAATTAAAAAATTAAAAAGGAAAGCATTTGCCAAAAAACTAATAAATTTAGAGGTTTATTATCTAAAAATCTATGAAGCTTAAAAAATTGATATTTTTTGGCAAACACTCCATTATAAACAAAAATTTTTAACTATTCTTCTTCCTCTTTATCCTTCTGACGCTTATAACCAACAAGCAACAATAACAAGGCAACAATGCAAATTATTCCCAATTGGAAATAATCTGAAGACTTGCTAACAACATTGTCCTGCTCATCAATCTCATAGGCATTCGGATCAGCAGCAGAACTGCCACTTTCACCAGGACTTGCAGCAGTGAAACTTGGAGAAGCATCACCACCAAAACCAGGAGCAGTATCCCTATTTGAACCGAAAACAGTATCACCATTAGGATTAGACCCAGTATTCCAAGGCGCTGCACCATTACCTTCATCATCAGTCAATCCAGAACCATTAGACCCCTCACGATAATACCTAGGAACAACAATCCTTGGAACCAAACCCTTATGATTCTTCAGCCAATCAGGCAAATCATCCGGATTTAAGGTATTCCTGAAAACGCCATCAGTATTGTTACGGATAGTATTGTTGTAACCAGCACCAACACGAACTGCACGATTACCGCTGGACTTATTGGTATTCAGCACATTATTCGCAATGATTGAATCCACAACCAAAGATTGGGGGCCTGACAATGAAACGGCATAGCGACCATTGGTAGTCACATTATTATATTGGATATTATATGTATGATTACCATCAGTGCTTTGAGAATAGCTGATTCCATAAATGTTATTGGCATCATTGTACTCTCCTATATTGTTTACGATAATCGTATTGTTCCAGATTAGGTCATCGGAATCCTGAACCTCAATTCCTGCAACCAAAGCATAATAATGAGTGCTTGCCACACCAGTTACATTAATGAAGTTGCTGATCATGTAATTCTGGGTCTGGCCATAATAATTCATGGAATAAATTCCACAATTAGGACCATAATTAAAGGTTGTAAGATTATTGTAAGCAATCAATACTCCCTTGGAAGGTCCGTTGACCTGAATTGGATATGCAGTTCCCATACCTGCACGGCCACCAGTAGTAATCATATCAATCTTATTGTGGACAATTGTCACGTTATTTGAGAAGTATAGGTCTATTCCCTGCAGGTAATTGTCCTTGCCATCCTTGCTGTTGAAATCCTCAACATGAATGTCATTATTCTCAATTTTAGCATTGTTGCATCCATAAATTACAAGAGTGTCCAAGGTAGGATAGGTCTTGCCTCCACCATTAACTGAGGAAAATACCTTGTTGCTTGAAAATGTCAAATTAGGACAGGACTGTGCAACAAAAACGCCTACCGCTTCCATGCTCACGCCTCCGAAAATATCAAAGGAATAATCGACGGCACGCAAAGGAAGGGATGAGTTTATATTGTTTCCATAGACCATTGCATTTTCCACCTGGTCTATGAATATGCAATAATCCCAACCGCCACGCAGATTGTTTCCAACAAAGTTGATGGTGCTGTTTGCAAGAGTGAAATTCTCTATCTTGTCTCCATCACTGCCTTCAGCATAAACGCAGAAGCCAGTAGTGGTCTCTGGAACCGAATAATCTATAGTGCAGTTATAGATAGTGCAGTTGTCACCAAGGACAAGGATTCCTGCATTGTCATTGTCGCTGAATTCACGATTCCATACAAAGTTAAGCCCAGCAAGCATTATATTGTTGGATTCAATACAGAATGCAGTGTTCTTCAACAATGAATTGTTTCCGATAATGGTGACATTGGAAGACTTGATATCCAATATTCCCTTATCGTTGAATTCTCCATTGAAGACCAATATTGAATCGGCATAATCATCCTTTAAAAAGCCATCGGCAAAGAAGGAATCCAAATTATCACTATCCACATTATAAACGGAATCAAGAGAATCCTTCAATGAGGATTTGCCATTGCCTTTTAATGATGATTTGGAATCGGCGCCATTTGAAGAAGAATCAGAACACAAAACCCTATCTTCATTATCTTCAACACTTTCATCAAGAGGATAATTTAATGAGCATTCATCAAGACCAATGCCCGTCTCAACGATCTCCTCATTGACTCCAGATGAAAGGTTATCATCAGCATTCGCTGCAGAAACAGCTGCTATGCTGATTAATAAGATTAAAAATATTGAAAATAATAAAGCAATCCTTTTTACTTTTTGCATTAAATTCCTCTAAATCGTCTTTAAAGCTATTAATTAGCTTCTTTTTTATAAAATAAATCTTTTCTTATATTAAAAAAAAATTTATTTATTATTCCAACTTGATAAATGATTGGAATAAGAAATAAATTCCAAATTATTATAAAAAAAAAATTAAAGAAGAAAAAAAAGATTGTTGATTTCTTTTTCTTCTTATGCTTTGTAGTATTTGCTTCCTGCAAATTTAATAGTTGCAGTGTATTTGCCTTTTTTGGTTAATTTGGTAATTTTAAAGGTTGCTTTACCTTTGCTGTTTGTAGTAGCTTTGTAGGTTTTTTTGCCTACTTTCAAGGTAAGTTTGACCTTTTTCAATACTTTACCTTTATTGTTTTTAAGGGTAACAGTATATTTTTTGGTTTTTTTTGCTTACAACTACTTTAGGGCTTACGCTGGAAGCAATGTAACTATCATCACCTGCAAACTTAACAGTTGCTGTGTAAGTTTTAGGAACAAGTGTAGCGACATTAAGGCTTACTTGACCTTTAGCGTTAGTGTTCAAGGTTTTGCTGATAGTGCCAACTTTTACAGTCACTTTCTTGTTAGCAAGGACTTTGCCATCCTTATCGGTAAGGGTGATTACAAGCTTTTTAGCAACATTATAAACAGCACTTACCTTAGGAGCAGTGATCTTGGTAGCAACTTTAGCAGGAACTACAGGCTCTTCTGTGAAATTAAAGAACATGGAGTCACTAATAGGGTTGAAAGAATCGTTTCCTTCATAGTTTACTGCAATGGTAACTTCACCGGTTAAACCAGAAATGGTAAATTTTCCATCTTCACCAGTAACATCAGTTTGCTCATCTCCACCATTAACAGTGTATTTAACAGTAGCGCCAGCAATAGGATTAGCACCATCAGTTAAAGTGATAACAACAACACCTTTTTCAGATGAACTGATGTCAACAACACTATCAACAGCAACTACTTTAAGCTTGGTAGCATTTAGGTAATTGTGAGAGTATTCATCCACCATAGCAATATCAGTAGTAGCATCAAAGTCATAATCACAATTTTCAATAGCACAGTAATCAGCTATCTCAATATTTCCAGGAATATCAACTACACCTTTAACATTACAGTTAGCGAATTTACAATCATAGAAGTAAATACCGTCTTGATTAATAAAATCACCATTTCTACTAATAATAGAATCAGCAACAATATTATCAAAAGTACAATTAGTAAATTTAGCTTGACTATATCTATAAAGGGTTATTGGGGAGTTTACGGAATTTAAATTTTTAAATTCACAATTATCAAAGTTGAAGAAATAGGTATTTGCATCACCACTTTCATCAAGTTGTACTTGAGTTATCATTCCTTGATCCAAATAGTCTTGAATTGCTTTTTCCATATTTATATCACTTAAAAAAGTACAATTAATAAAATTAGAACTTCTACCAAAATCATTATAGGATCCCGCAATAGTTAAATTTATAAAAGTAAATGCTCTTTCAGGGTTCCCTGCTGTATATATAGGAGTAGTGACATTATTGAAAATTGTGTTTTCGCCTTGACCAATAAAAGTAATAGTTGCTGGGTAATTGATATCTAAGGTGGGGTCAATTCCATAGATTCCGTCAGCGGCATAAATAATTCCAATATCTGTTATTTCACAATATGCATCATCAATAGCCCATTCTCCCCCAAAAGCTTCATCCCAACTACTACCGTCCCCACTACTATCCTTGCTAGCATTTACAAAAATAATAATCGGATCATCTCCAAGAGGGCTTGAAGTTAAAATATCCTGAGCAGGTGCAGACTCATCCACAACCGGCTCATCTTCAACAACTGATTCCAAAGAATCGCTTACGTCTTCGGAAACCGCATCAACTGCAACGGCATCATCGCTTGCATCCACAACATCCGTGGACACATCCTCTGCAGCGCTTGCAGCTCCGATTATACAAAATATAAGTATTAAACATATGCATATCTTTTTAAAACTCATATTATCACAAAATTATAATTTTTTTATTTTCAAAATTCCTCACCTTTCCATCAGGAAAGGTAGAAAAGAATATCCAGAAAATTTCTTCAATAAGTCCTATAGGTTCTCATGATTTTTATGTTTCTTTGGTAAAGAAACATAATTTATCTAAAAACAGCTGCATTGTATGATGATCTAAAAAAGCATTTTTTTAGTGAAATTTTAAACAGTTAAATTTAACTTATTTTTATTTTTAAGGGAAATTCTTTAGTTGTTTAATTTAAAACTAGATTTTAATAGTTATATTCGAAAAAAAAAAACAGTTATTTGGATTAAGCATTAAAATGGCCTTTTATATCAAAAAATTTTTTGACCGAACTTAATTCAGCAAACTTTATATACGTATATATTTATATATAATAAATGTAAAATTCATTTGAGTAGTCACCAATCTAGCTTGATAAGAACTTACTTTTTTATCAAGATTATTTGAATGGATTT